>DASYOA010000285.1:0-3600 GCA_036008265.1 Opitutaceae bacterium | reverse complement strand
ATGGCAATCACCGCGCGCCATTTGGTGAAGCGCGCGCCAAGCTCCCGATATTCGGCGAGCCTTTCGCGAAGTCCGTCGAGCCCCTGGGTGATTTTTTCGCCGGCGAACCCGGGCAGATTCATCGTGCCCTCATCCACCTTGATGCCCGGAATGATCCCCTGCCGGGCGAGAGCTTCCGGCATCGAAGCGCGGCCAATCTTCTGGCGCATCGTTTCGTCAAAGAGGATCACGCCGCTGATGAATTCGCCCAGGCCCGGAGTCGTGAACAACATCTCGCGATAGGCCCGGCGGTTCTCCTCGGTCGATGGAATATTAAATTCTTTGAATCGCTTCCAGATGGTCGGGAAGCTTTCGTCTGCGGCCAGGATGCCCTTGCCCGGGGCCAAAAGCGCCTGTGCCGTCGATTCCAGTGTGGTCTTATTCATGATTTTCACTCCTTGGTTTGAACTTGGAAGTGTAGGCCAGCTTTTCCCACAGGGCGCGTTCCTCCGCCGTTACCGCGACCGGCGTTCGGATTTGCGCCGTGGCGTAAAGGTCGCCGCGCGTGCCGTCCTCCCGCGGCAGGCCGAGCCCGCGCAAGCGAAGCTGGGTTCCGGCCGCGGTGCCGGGCGGGACGCGCAGTGAGGTGGGGCCGTCGAGGGTGGGGATTTTGGCCTGCACCCCGAGCACCGCTTCCCACGGCGCGAGGTCGAGGTCGTAATAAAGGTCAGCCCCTTGCACGCTGAAGTCGGGATGCCGCGCGAGGCGCACCCGCAGGTAGAGGTCGCCCGCGGGGCCGCCGCCGTGCCCGGCCCCGCCCTGGCCGGCGAGGCGGATGCGCTGGCCTTCGTGCACTCCGGGCGGGATGCGAACATTATACGTATCCGTTCGTTCGATACTGCCGTTGTTGCCCGGCCGCCGCAAGGTCACCTGGCGCTTGGAACCGCGCAGCGCCTCCTCCAGCGTGACAAGCAGGTCGGCTTCGACATCCTGGCCCTGGTGCGCAAACGCCTGTTCGTCGTCCGCATAGCCCTGCGCCCGGCGGAACGAGTCGAAGCCTCCCTGCCCGCCGCCGAAGAACGATTCAAAAAAATCGCTGAAGCCCGTGCCGCCAAATTCGAACTCGGACTCGCCGTGAGTCGTGCGGGTCCGTCCGCGATTACCACCCCTCGGCATGGACGGACCGGCGCCGCCGTCCTGCCAGTTCGCCCCCAATTCGTCGTAGCGCCGGCGTTTCTCCGGGTCACTCAGGACTTCGTAGGCTTCGTTGATCTCCTTGAACTTCACCTCACCGGCGGCCTTGTTTTTGGCCACGTCGGGGTGATGGATGCGCGCGAGCTTGCGGAACGCCTGCTTGATTTCCTCCGCCGTGGCGGTGCGGGGCACGCCCAACGTTTCGTAGTAGTCTTGGAATTTTACGGCCATGAGGTGTGGTGCGATTTCAACAATCGCGTCGAGCTTATGGGCATCGCCCAGTTTTGCAAACTCAGCCCACCAACGCCACGGCTCCGGCGGCACAGGCGGCGCCAAGATAAACCCCGGCGATCATGTCGCTGACAAAGTGATAATCGGCGCCGAGGAGCCCGATCGCGACAGCCAGGACCGGCATTGCGCACAGCCAGCGCCAACGGCGGGCCCGTTGCCACAGGACGGCGAACGGAGCCGTGATCATCGTCATATGGCCCGACGGAAAAGACGCCCACCCTTCGCCGCCATGGAAAAAATGAAATCCAAACGCGCCATTGCCAATCCAGGAAGGATTGCCAATCCATGTTTCCGGCCAGGTCCGGCCAAAAACAAATTTCAGCTGCTCCTTGATCACCACGGCGATCACCGCCGCGAGGCAGCAGGCGATCAGGGTTCTGCCGCACGCCTGGGGTCGCCAGCCGAGCGCGGTGGCCACGCCGGCCGCGACCAGACCGATGATCGCCGCCGGCAGGACGGGATCGACGAGATGGGTCAGCCCCACGAAAAAGGCGGGATGCATCAACGCATGCGTCCACGTGGAAGCCGGCCGGTCAACGAAGGCAATGGACAAGCCGATCAGGATGACCGCGGACAAAGCCACCCGAAAAAATTGGCGCCGGAGATTCGAATCGGCAGGTGTGTCCATAAAGCAATCTCGATCTTTTACCGCGGATTACACGGATACAAACCTGGATTTAAACCGCGAATTCACCCTCCTTCGCCAAGGCTTCGGAGGGCAGGCGCGAATGGACGCTGATAAAGCGCGTCAGGGACTGCCGCGCTCCACCACAAAAAATCTTTATCCGTGTCCATCCGTGTAATCCGTGGTCAATAGAATGGATGACTTGACCGTCTGCGTTGTGCAGTTGCCAAACCGCTCATCCTAATTGAGATTCGTTCTTCTTATGAGCGACCTCGACGACCTCTACCAGCAGGTCATCCTCGACCACAACCGCCGGCCGCGCAACCGGGGCAAGCTGCCCACGGCCAACCGCGTCGCGCACGGCGACAATCCGTCGTGCGGCGACCAGTGCAGCGTTTTCCTGCGGCTGGAGGGCGACCGTATCGCCGACATCTCCTTCGCCGGCGAGGGCTGCGCCATCTCGCAAGCCAGCGCCTCGGTCATGACCACGCGGCTCAAGGGCAAAACCACAGCCGAGGCCCAGGCGCTCTTCGACGAGTTTCACCAGGTCATCTCCACCGGCAAGGCGCCCGACGAGTTCAGCGAACTCGCGGCGTTCGCCGGCGTGCACGCCTACCCTGCCCGCATCAAATGCGCCACGCTCGGCTGGCACGCCGCTTTGGACGCGCTACGCGAACGTCCAACATCCAACATTCAACATTCAACATCCAACGTCGAACATCCAACGCCCAAGGCGAAAGACTAAACGCCCATCCTTCGCCCCTTCGACAAGCCCCTCGACAATGCTCGGGACCCTGAGCTTGCCGAACGGGCTTGACGAAACGGCTCAGGGCTACGGATGGCACGGCGAACGCCAAGTTCCACTAATTACCAACTACTAACTACCAAATACCAACTACGGCTTTTCTCCGATCTTCATGCCAACCTGGACCGACCTTCGCGCGCAGTTCCCGGCCCTGCACCAGACGATGCAGGGCGGCAAACCGCTTGTCTACCTCGACAACGCCGCCACCACGCACAAACCGCGCGCGGTGCTCGACGCGCTCGCGCGTTTCTACGAACGCGACAACGCCAACGTCCACCGCGGCCTGCACGCGCTGTCCATGCGCGCGACCGACGCCTACGAGGCGGCCCGCGCGCGCCTGGCCAAGTTCATCAACGCCGCCGAGCCGGCCGAAATCATTTTCACGCGGGGCACGACCGAGTCGATCAACCTCGTGGCCGCGAGCTGGGGCGGCGCCAACCTGAAAAAAGGCGACGTCATCCTGCTCACCGAGATGGAGCATCACTCGAACCTCGTGCCCTGGCAGCTCGTCGCGCAGCGCACCGGCGCCTCGCTCCGCTTCGTGCCCGTGACCGGCGACGACGGCTTGCTCGATCTCTCGCAACTCGACCGCCTGCTCACGCCCGAGGTTAAAATTTTCGGCTTCACCCATATTTCAAACACGCTGGGCACGATCAACCCCGTGGCGGAACTTTGCGCGCGCGCAAAAAAAATCGGCGCCGTCACC
>DASYOA010000284.1:0-9214 GCA_036008265.1 Opitutaceae bacterium | reverse complement strand
GCGCGCGGGCAGCATCAGCATTTACTGCGCACGCGAAGCGCTGGCCGACAGCGGCGCCAACTTCGACGCAATGCCCAAGGACCGCGTCGGCATCTACATCGGCACGACCGAGCACGGCACGGTCGAGACCGAGAACGAGATTTTCGCCATCTCGAAGTTCAATTATGACGTGAAGTTCTGGTCGCACTACCACAACCCGCGCACGGTCGCCAACAACCCGGCCGGCGAGACGTCATTGCACCTCGGCTCAACCGGCCCGGCCTACTGCATCGGCGCGGCCTGTGCGGCGGGCAACATGGGCCTCATCCACGCCACGCAGATGCTGCGGCTCGGCGAGGTTGATTTTGCGATTTGCGGCGGGGTGAGCGAGAGCACGCAGTCGTTCGGCATATTTGCCGGCTTCAAGTCGCAGGGTGCGCTCGCCACGCACGACGACCCGAAAAAGGCCTCGCGGCCCTTCGACCGCGCGCGCAACGGCATCGTGGTGAGCGAAGGCGGCTGCCTTTACACCCTCGAGCGGCTCGACGACGCGCTGGCCCGCGGCGCCAAAATCTACGCCGAGATCGCCGGTTATTGCGTGAACAGCGACGCCACCGATTACGTTTTGCCCAATCCCGTGCGCCAGGCCGAGTGCGTGCGCCGGGCCGTCGCCCATGCCGGCTTCGCGCCGCGCGACATGCACATCGTCAACACCCATGCGACCGCCACTCCGCTCGGCGACATCCAGGAATGCGAAGCCCTGCGCGCCGTCTTCGGCGAGGGTTGCCCCGATACCCACATCAACAACACCAAGAGTTACATTGGCCACGCCATGGGCGCGGCGGGCGCGCTCGAGCTGGCCGGCAACCTGCCGTCCTTCACCGACCTCGTCGTTCATCCGACCATTAACGTGGACGACCTCGACCCGGCCTGTGCGCTGCCCGGCCTCGTGCTCAACCAGCCGAAAAAAGTCGTGCGGGTTGACGCCATCCTCAATAACTCGTTCGGTATGCTTGGCATAAATTCCGCGTTGATTGTGAAACGATTTGTGCCTTAACTCACCCTTTGCCAACGACCCATGACCAAAGACGAATGTAAGAAGGTGGTGCTCGCGATCATTGCCGACATCGCGCCCGACGAAGACATCAGCAACGTGAAGCCGGACGTGCGCCTGCGCGACCAGCTGCAACTCGACTCGATGGATTTCCTGGACATCGTCATGGAGCTCCGCAAGCGCCACAGCATCGAAGTGCCCGATGCCGATTACCAGCAGCTCGCCTCGCTCGATAGTTGCGCGGACTACCTTACGCCCAAGTTCAACGCCCTCGCCGGCAAAGCCTAGCAGGAGCTCGCTTGCCGGCGATGTTTGCCGGGGCCGGGACACGTCTGTTTTTTGAAGCGCAAAGACGCGAAGGCGCGAAGAATTTAAATCGGGTTTTAAAATCCCTTCATATCCGGGCTTTGCCTCTTCGCGTCTTTGCGCTTCAACTCTTCTGGTGAATTCCCGCTCGCATTACGACGTCGCCATCATCGGCGCGGGCATGTCCGGCCTCGCCGCCGGCATCCGTCTCGCCCATTTCGGGAAGCGCGTTTGCATCTTCGAGCGCCATAACGCGCCCGGCGGGCTCAACAGTTTCTACAGCCTGGCCGGCCGCAAATACGACGTCGGCCTGCACGCGCTGACCAACTTTGTGGGCCCTGGCGTCAAGGGCACGCCGCTGGGAAAGATTCTCCGCCAGCTGCGCATCGACCGCGGCGAGTTCGAGCTGGCCGAACAGCGCGGTTCGCGCATCGCGTTCGGCCCGCACGGCGAGCACGTGCTGCATTTCACCAACGATCCGGCGGTGCTGACGGCGGACATCGCAAAAAATTTTCCCGGCGAAGTCGACGGCTGGGGCCGACTGCTGTCGGCCCTGCCCGGCTATGACGCGCTGGGCGCGGCGGTGGACGCCACCTCGGCGCGGGAGTTTGTCGCGCGCTTCATCCACGACCCGCTGCTGGTCGAGATGATTTTTTGCCCGCTGATGTTTTATGGCAGCGCCCGGGAGAACGACATGGATTGCGACCAATTTGCCATCATGGCCCGGGCGCTTTTCCTCGAGGGTTTTGCCCGGCCACCCGAAGGCGTTCGCGTCATCCTGCGCGTGCTGCTCGAGAAATACCGTGCCGCTGGCGGCGAACGCCGGATGAAATGCGGGGTGTCGCGCATTGTTGCGCGCGGCGACCGGGCGACGGCGCTCGTGCTGGAGAACGGCGAGGAAATTACCGCCGACCATGTGCTATCGTCGATTGGTGCAGTGGAGACGGCGGCTTTATTGTCCGACTCTCAACTTCCTGTCCTTCGTAGCTCTGGCAAAGGAGGATCAACTCTCGACTCTCAACTGCCGACCGTAGGGAGGCTCTCCTTCGTCGAAACCATGACGCTTTTTGACCGGCAGCCGGAGGCGCTCGGGTGGGGGAGCGACACCATCGTGTTTTTCAACGACTCCTCGCGTTTCGACTACTCGCGCCCGGTGGAGCAGGTGGACCCGCGCAGCGGCGTGATCTGTTTTCCCAACAACTTCAATTATGCTGCCGGGCAGGCGCCGGCCGAAGGCATGGTTCGCGTCACCTGCCTCGCCAATTACGACCGCTGGGCGCAGTTGCCTGAGGAAACCTACCAAGCCGACAAACAACGCTGGTTCGCCGAAATCCAGCGCCGCGCCCGGCGCTTTTTGCCATCGGTCCCGGAAGACGCCCTGCTTCGCGCGACGGTCGCGACCGACATCTTTACGCCGCGGACGATCACCAAGTTCACCAGTCATCTGGCCGGCGCGGTTTACGGTTCTCCGCAGAAAATTCCCGACGGCCGCACGCCGTTAAAGAACGTGTATCTTTGCGGTACCGACCAGGGCTTCGTAGGCGTCATCGGCGCGCTGCTTAGCGGCATCTCGATGGCCAACCTGCATGTGCTGCGGGCCGCGCGCTGAGGCAGTTTGAGGGTAGGGCGCGACCGCCGGGCGCGCCGAGATATTCCCGAACCTTTTTTTACACCAAGGTCGCAAAGGGACGCAAAGATGCAGGCGGGGTGTCCTCACCCCGCGATAGATCTCGGTGCGGGGTGAGGGCACCCCGCCCACAATATTTCCAAACCGGCTCTGCTTTTGCCTTTGAGAACAGAAACACCAACCGCTCTTCGCGATCTTGGTGTAAATACTGTTTGGAGAACCACGACGGGCCCGGCGGCGACGAGTGCGCAGCCTCGGCGGTCCCGCCCTACCAGCGGATGGTTAGGGCATTGTCTAAACGCGAAACGGAGTTGCCCTTCGCCGGCCCGCTGCTTACCTCTCGCCTTTCCCATGGCTTACGACTGGCTCAAAGGAGTTTCCGACGAGTATGACGTCATTGTCATTGGCAGCGGCTTGGGCGGTTTGACCGGCGCCAACGTGCTCGCCAAGGCCGGCCATCGCGTGCTCCTGCTCGAGCACCACTACCAGTTCGGCGGGCTCGCCACGTGGTTCACGCGCAAGGGCGGCCACATCTTCGACATTTCCCTGCACGGATTTCCCGTCGGCATGATCAAGTCGTGCCGCAAGTATTGGACCCGGGAGATCGCCGACTCGATCGTCCAACTGAAGGATATCCGCTTCGTCAATCCGCAGATGGACGTGTGGACCACGTTCACGCGCGAGGACTACACTCGCGTGCTCGTCGATAAATTCGGCCTGGAGCGCGCGCACGTCGAAAAATTCTACGACTACCTGCGTGGGATGAATTTTTATGACAACAACCCGGAGACGACGGGCGAGATGCTTGAGCGGTTCTTTCCCGGGCGCGACGACGTCAAGCGCCTGCTGATGGAACCCATCGCCTACGCCAACGGCTCCACGCTCGACGATCCGGCCATCACCTACGGCATCGTGTTCTCCAATTTCATGGGGTCGGGCGTTTATACCTTCCGCGGCGGCTCCGATCTGCTCATCGGGAAAATGGTCGAGGAACTGAAGAAGAACGGCGTCGAGCTGCGCAAGCACGTGCTGGTGGAAAAAGTCCTGGTCGAGGAACACGACGGGCAAAAGGTCGCCTGCGGCATCGTTGCCAAAGGCGGCCGCGTGATCCGGGCCAAGGCCGTTTTGTCCAACGCCAGCATCAAGAACACGATCCTGCGCCTTGGCGGCGCGGAAAATTTTCCGGCGGACTATCTCGCGGCCGCCCAGGCGGTGCGCATCAATTCCAGTTCGTGCCAGGTGTACCTCGGCATCAAGAAAGGCGAAAGCATCCCGCATATCGGCGATCTCGTTTTCACCTCGCAGAATCCGAAGTTCAGCAGTGAAGAGCTCAACGACTTTCACACCACGAGCCGCACGTTTTCCGTCTATTATCCCGACACCCGGCCCGGTTCCGACCGCTACACGGTGGTTGCGTCGATCAACGGCCTTTACGCCGACTGGCAAAAACTTTCCGAGGCCGAATATGAGGTCGAAAAAACGCGGCTGATCGAGGAATCCCTTGTCGCGCTGGAGAAATATATTCCCGGGGTGCGGGCCAAGATCGACTGGATGGAGGCGGCCACGCCGCGCACCATCGAGCGCTACACGACGCACCTGCTCGGCACGTCGTTCGGCACCAAGTTCGAGGGCCTGAAAGTTTCAATGGACCTGCCCGAAAAGCTGCCCGGTCTCTTTCACGCCGGCTCGGTCGGCATCATCATGTCGGGCTGGCTTGGCACCATCAATTACGGCGTTATCGTCGCCAACAAGATCGACAAGCGTTTGTTCAACCTAAAACAGGAACTCGCATTACCGCGGATTTAGATGCGCAAAGTTTATTTACCACGGATTACACGGATGGACACGGATAGAAAGCCTTGCACTTCTCGCTGCGCCGCCAACGGCCTCATGCCAATTTCGGTTCGAATTCAGCTGTCGAGGTGGAGCGCGGCGTCCCGACGCGCTCAGAGCGCGCCCGGAGGTCGCGCTCCACCCGCGCTGCCGCGCGAAACAGTTCATCGATGCGTTCTGCGCAATCCGCTTCGCGGTTTACGCAGGTTCTCAGAACAAAAAATCATCCGTGCCAATCCGTGTTATCCGTGGTTAAAGCTTTATATTTGCGTCCAGTCGCGTTCATTCGCGGTTAAAAAACTCCCATGATCCCCGTCACCGACCTCATCCCGCACCGCCCGCCGTTTCTGTTCGTCGACGAGATTGTCAGCGAATCCGAAACCGGCCTCGTTTCCCGTCGCACGTTTCGCGCCGACGAGGATTTTTACCGCGGGCATTATCCCGGTGCGCCCATCACGCCGGGCGTGCTGCTATGCGAGGCGGTTTTCCAGACTGGCGCGCTTTACCTTGCGCGCCGGATGGCCAGCACCGGCAAGCCCAACGGCGTGCCGTTGCTCGCCAAAATCAACGACGTGCGCTTTCGCAATTCCGTGTTTCCCGGTGACACGGTCACGATCGAGGTCAAGTTGAAGGACCTGGTCGCGGGGTTTTATATGATGCACGGCAGCATCCACTGCGGAGAAAAGCGCGTGCTCACGGTGGATTTTGCCGCCATTTGGAAAACGCCCGAAGGCGGCCCCGCCGCGCAACAACAGCAGCAGCAACAATAGTGAACGAGATGATCGAGAGCCAGCGTGCATTGGGTCGGGCGAGGCCTCCGGACGAGCCGCCTCAGCGTAAAACGCTTGGCCACACGGTTCCTTCATGGGTGAAGGACGGTTCTGTTTTTTTTATCACAATTTGTGCTGCGAGACGCGGTCGAGACGATCTCACCCGCGACGGTATTGCCCTGAAATTAATCCAGACCGTGCGATATTTGCACGTGAAAGGAGAGTGGTTTGCGCGTCTGTTTCTGGTCATGCCTGATCACGTGCACGGATTGTTCAGTTTTCCTGCCACAACATCGTTGGCCGATCGTATTTCGTCATGGAAGGCTTACACTGCCAAGAATCTCAACGTACAATGGCAGGACCGTTTCTTCGACCATCGGTTGAGGTCCGATGAATCGTTGGAAGAAAAAGCTGCATATATTCAGAGGAATCCCGTGCGCGCGGAGTTGGTCAAAACCTTTGAGCTTTGGCCATTTGTTTTTGATGCATTTGCGGAGGACGGCTCGTCGGGGACGCCTCGCCCTACCAATTAACAACCGATTTAGTTGACGGCTCGTCAAGGATGCCTCGCCCTACCAATTAGCGAACCAATTTACTAATGCCTGATTTTCTCAATCTCTCGGGAAAAACCTTCCTCGTCTTTGGCGTGGCCAACCGCAAGAGCGTGGCCTGGCATATCGCACAGTCGCTGGAAGAACAGGGCGCCCGCGTCGTTTACAGCGTGCGCTCGGATGAGCGCAAAAAATCGCTCGAAACCTTGCTGGCGGGCCGGCCCGTGTTCGTTTGCGACGTCGAGCGCGAGGGCGCCGCGGAAAAACTTGCCGCCGAGGTGGCCGCGGCCGGCCATGCGCCGCTGCAGGGCCTCGTGCACTCGATCGCGTTTGCCAACTACAGCGCAGGCTTCAAGGCGTTCCACGAAACCAAGCGTGGCGATTTCCTGCAGGCCACGGCCATTTCGGCGTTTTCGCTCGTGGAAATCGCCCGCGCGTTCAAGCCGCACTTCGCACCCAACGCCTCGGTCGTCACCATCGGCATCTCGTCGCTTTTCGTCACACCCGACAACTACGGCTACATGGGGCCGATCAAGGCCGCGCTCGAGTCGAGCGCCCGGTTCCTGGCCAAGTCGTTCAGCGCTGATGGCGAAGTGCGCTTTAACGTCGTCGGCTCCGGCCCGCTCAAGACGAGTGCCTCGGCCGGCATTCCGGGTTATCTCGAAAGCTATCTTTACGCCGAGAAAATGACCTTTCGCAAACGCGCGCTCACCACGCAGGAAGTGGCCGACACCGCCTTGTTTTTGCTCAGTGAGCGCAGCAGCGGGCTGAACGGCGCCACGCTCGTCATCGACGCGGGCCTCGGCAGCAACTATTTTGACCGGGAAATCATCCAACTGGCAATGAGGCCAGCGGCCAAGCCGCTGGAAAAATCAAATCCCAAAGCGCCAAATACCAAATAATGATTTCAAAATTAAATTTTCTTTGGAGTTTGTGCCTTTGTGATTTGGAGTTTCTCGAATGAAATTCGAGAGTGTTTGCATTGAATCAATCGCGGTGGCCTTGCCGGACGAGGTCTGGACCTCGGCGCAAATCGAGGAGCAGCTGCGGCCGCTTTACGAGCGGTTGAAGCTGCCGGCCGGTCGGCTCGAGCTGATGTCCGGCATTCGCGAACGGCGGGTCTGGCCCGCGGGCACGCGGGCCTCGGATGCGAGCGCGACGGCGGGACGGGCGGTGCTGGCGCGCTCGGCGCTGCGGGCGGAGCAAGTCGACGTGTTCATCCACTCCGCGGTGAGCCGCGACATGCTCGAGCCGGCGACGGCCGCGTTTGCCCACCAAAAGATCGGCTTGCCGGCGCACGCGCAAATTTTCGACGTGTCCAATGCCTGCCTGGGTTTTCTTAACTCGCTCACGATGGTCGGGGCGCTGATCGAGTCAGGTCAGGCGCAATGCGGGCTCGTGGTCGCGGGTGAACACGGACGTCCGCTGGTGGAGGAAACCCTCAGGCAATTGCTGGCCACGCCGCTCACGCGCAACGAGATCAAACCGTTTTTTGCCAACCTCACCATCGGCTCGGGCGCAGTGGGCGCGGTGGTGTGTCATCGCTCGCTGGTGAAGGACGGCGGACACCGGCTGCTCGGCGGCGTGGCGCGGGCGGCCACGGAGCACAGCAAGCTTTGCCAGGGCGATTCCGGATCGGCCGGCGGCCTGAACATGCAGACGGATTCGGAGCAACTGCTCCTCGCCGGCGTCGGCCTTGCCCGGGAGACGTGGCATGAGTTCAAAAAGGTTTCGGCGTGGAATGAATCGACCGCGGCGCGTTTTATCTGCCACCAGGTGGGCAGCGCGCACCGGCGAAAACTTTACGAGACGCTCGGGCTGGACCTGGCGAAGGATTTTTCCACCTTCGAGACCCTCGGCAACATGGGCTCGGTGTCATTGCCCGCCACGCTGGCGCTGGCCGCCGAGGCCGGCGCGGTGCGGGCGGGCGACAAGGTGGCGCTGCTCGGCATCGGCAGCGGGCTCAATTGCATGATGCTCGCCCTGGAATGGTGATCTTATATGTCTGCAAAGATCCTCATCATTTTTCTTTCTCGTACTCGTTATCGTACTCTTTCTCTGATCGAAGAAGTCGAGAGAACGAGAATGATTAGGAGAACGAGAACGATCGGGTTATTCCTCATCTTATCCGCATGACCCCGCCGCCCACACTTCCCGACTGGTTGCGGCGATTGTATCCGTTCGAGCCGAGGAGCTTTTCCACGACGCGCGGGGCGCGGATGAATTACGTGGATGAAGGCCCGCGCAGCGAGGAAGCGGTGCTCATGCTGCACGGCAATCCGACCTGGTCGTTTTATTTTCGCGACCTCATCCAGGAGCTTTCGCCGCACCTGCGCTGCATCGCGCCCGACCACGTGGGCATGGGTTTGTCGGACAAGCCGCCGGACTATGACTACCGGCTGGCCACGCGCATGGACGATATCGAGGCCTTGGTGGCGCATCTCGGGTTGCGACGCATTCACCTGGTGGTGCACGACTGGGGCGGGGCGATTGGCTTTGGATTTGCCGAACGGCGGCCGGAATTGATCGGTAAACTCGTGATTTCGAACACGGCGGCATTTGCCTCGCCGTGGATTCCGCGCCGGATCGCGCTCTGCCGGACGGCATTCCCCGGCACGCTGCTGGTGCGCGGGGCCAATGCATTTGCCTGGCCGGCGACCCGGATGGCGATGCACCGGCGCAAGTTGGGCGCGGATGAAAAGCGCGCGTACCATTGGCCTTACGACTCGTGGGCAAACCGCGTTGCCGTGGACGCCTTCGTGAAGGATATTCCACTCGAACCAACGCACCCGAGCCTGTCGACGCTGCGCAAGATCGAGGCCGCCCTGCCGAAGTTTTCCGACCGGCCTGCGCTGATTGCCTGGGGCGGACGGGATTTTTGCTTCGACCGGCGTTTCTTTGACTGCTGGCGCGCGGTTTTTCCCTTGGCGCAAGTCGAACCCTATGCCGATGCCGGGCATTACGTGCTCGAAGATGCTGGGCTGGAAATTCGTCGCCGCATCAGAGGTTTTTTAACCGCTAATTAACGCTAATGGACGCTAATAATTTCTCCGCGGATTACGCGGATGATCGCGAATTCAGATCAGATAGGCCG
>DASYOA010000283.1:0-2956 GCA_036008265.1 Opitutaceae bacterium | reverse complement strand
CCATGAAGCGTGCTGACGTCATTCGCGTTGTCTCGGCCCTGACCGCGATTCTTAAAGCCCATCAAAAACCATGAGCGCCACGCCGCAACTCTCCGTCGTCATTCCCGTTTTCAACGAGGAGCCGAATTTGCCGGTGCTCTTCGCGCGCCTCTATCCCGTGCTCGACGGGCTCGGCAAATCCTACGAGGTCATCTTCACCAACGACGGCTCGCACGACCGCTCGATTGAACTCCTGCGCACGCAGCACGCCGCCCGTCCCGACGTCACCCGCGTAATCGACTTCAACGCCAACTATGGACAACACATGGCCATCATGGCGGCCTTCGAGCGCGTGCGCGGCGAAGTCATCGTCACGCTCGACGCCGACCTGCAGAATCCGCCCGAGGAAATTCCCAAGCTGCTCGCGCTGATCGACGCCGGCCATGACTATGTCGGCGGCTTCCGCCTCAACCGGCAGGACAGTTTCTTTCGCACCACGGCCTCGAAGCTGATCAACGTGGTGCGCAGCCGCACGACGAACATCGAGATGACCGACCAAGGGTGCATGCTGCGCGCCTACCGCCGCCCGATCGTCGACGCCATCGTGCAAAGTGGCGCGATCAACACCTTCATTCCCGCGCTCGCCTACAGTTTTGCCAGCAATCCGACCGAGGTCGGCGTGAAGCACGAGGAGCGACACGCCGGCGTGTCGAATTACTCGTTCTACATGCTCATCCGCCTGAACTTCGACCTTATCACCGGATTCTCGCTCGCGCCGCTGCAATATTTCACGATGTGCGCGATGGGATGCTCGGCCCTCAGCTTCCTGTTCGTGCTCGTGCTGGCCTACCGCCGCCTCTTCCTTGGCGCGGAGGCCGATGGCCTTTTCACGCTGTTCGGCATCCTGTTCTTCCTGCTCAGCGTGGCGATGGTCGGCATCGGCCTGATCGGCGAATACGTCGGCCGCACCTACCAGGTCGTCCGCGCGCGCCAGAAGTACCACGTGAAGGAAATCCTGGAGACGAAATAATTCACAGCGAAGCGCGGATTATTTTTTTGGTGGCAGCTCGCGGATGAACGACCACGAGACTTCGGCAACCTGGCTGTTGTCGTAATGCACGTAGAAGCCGCTTTCCGTCCAGTCTTCGATTTCCAGATGATCGAATTTTGCCTTAGGCGAAATCTTGTTGGCACGCCGGATCGTCGAGTGCGGTTCGAGGATGCAAAGCCCGTCCTCGAACTCCACCGCGAAGGCATTTTCCCAGCTCAAATAACGGACGTGATTGATCTTTGAAAACTTCGCAGTCCCAAACGGCATTTTGGCGTTTTTGGCGGCGATTTTCATAGGAAACCCTCGTCCTGTAATTTGCGGATCATGTCAATGATTCCAAATATTCTGAAAAACTGGATTAAAGGTGGAACGCGTCGTCCCTGACGCGTTCATTTCAGGTCTTCCATTTGAGCGCGTCAGGGACGACGCGTTCCACCAGTAAAGATCAGCTTTTGATAAAGGACTGGTTTCAACTCTCGCGTTGCGGCCAGCAATTGCCCAACTTTTTGAGCCTCATGTCCAAGCCCCGCATTCTCTTTTTCGGTTACAGCGAAGTCGGCTACGAGTGCCTTGATTTGCTGCTGCCGCGGGGCGACAACGTCATCGCGCTCATCACGCACGAGGACAACCCGAACGAAAAAATCTGGTTCAAGACGCCCGCCGTCGCCGCGCGCGAGAAGGGCGTGCCGATTTTCACGCCGGAGAAGGTGAACACGCCGGAGTGGATCGAACGCATCGCGGCGTTGCAGCCCGACCTGATCCTGTCGGTTTACTACCGCAACATGATCGGCGCAAAGATCCTCGCGCTGCCGCGCCTCGGGGCGTTCAACATGCACGGCTCACTGCTCCCGAAATACCGCGGGCGCGCACCGATCAACTGGGCCGTCCTGCACGGCGAACCGCGCCTCGGCATGACGCTCCATCGCATGGTCAAGCAGGCCGACGCCGGCGCCATCGTCGACCAGGAGGGCGTCGACATCGGCCCGCGCGACACGGCCGAGCAGGCGTTTCGCAAAGTGATGCCCTGTGCGCGCCGCGTGCTCGCGCGGCAGATCGACGCGCTCCTTGCCGGCACGGCGAAGGAAACGCCGCAGGACGACACCCAAGCCACTTACTTCGGCGGACGCACACCTGAGGACGGCCGCATCAACTGGGCGCAGACTTCGGCGCAGATTTTCAACCTCATCCGCGCGGTGACCGATCCGTATCCGGGTGCGTTTACCGATGTCGGTGCGGCGCGGCTGATGGTCTGGTGGGCGGAGACCGAGTCGCCGGCGACGCGAGGCAAACGCGGCCGGGCAGGGGACGTCTTGTCGCTCGCGCCGCTGGTGGTGGCGACCGGCGACGGCGCGCTCGAACTCACGCGCACGGAATGGCGCGGCGCACCCGCGCCGGAACTGAAAATCGGGCAGATTTTGTAGGATCACCACGGAGGCACGGAGAGCACAGAGATCGAACCCAAATTTTTTCTCCGTGTCCTCCGTGCCTCCGTGGTGAAAATTATTCGGTCGTGTCTTTTGCCGAATTATCCTCAAGCCTTACGCTTTTAACCCTATGCCACTCAAAGTCCTCATCCTCGGCGCCAACGGTTTCATCGGCAGTTCGCTCACGCATGCCATCCTCAAGCAGAAAGACTGGGAAGTTTACGGCATGGATGTGGGCGACCACAAACTGGCCAACTGCCTCGGCAACCCGCGATTCAAGTTCGTCGAGGGCGACGTCACCATCTCGCGCGAATGGATCGAATACCATGTGAAGAAATGCGACGCGGTACTGCCGCTCGTTGCCATCGCCAACCCCGCGCAATACGTCAAGGACCCGCTGCGCGTGTTCGAGCTCGATTTCGAGGCCAACCTCGCGGTCATCCGCCAGTGCGCGCGCTACAAGAAGCGCATCATCTTCCCGTCCACGTCCGAGGTTTACGGC
>DASYOA010000282.1:0-3654 GCA_036008265.1 Opitutaceae bacterium | reverse complement strand
CGTGCGGTTGCCCTCCCGGATGAGATCGATGGTCGGCAGCAACTGCACCGCACAGAGCAGCAGGGCAAAGGCATAGGCGCTGACCAGCGCACCGAGGCACCACAAGCCGCGACGCGCATTCTCCCCCCACGGCGATCCGAGATGTACGCCGACCAAATAGAAACCCAGCGCCACGGCCGTGAGCCAGAAACATTGGGGATGACCGCAGAGAAAACTGCCGCCGGCCGCCAGCACGAGCGCGATCCAGTCGCGCAGGGTTGTTTTCTCGCGGAGCCGCTCCGCCAAATAAAAAAGCAGGGGCCAGTAAGCCACGCCGCAAAAATAACCGAGCTGGCCGCCTTGCAACCGCCCCATGACGGATCCCGACAGCAAATAGACCAAGGCGAGTCCCATGGCCATTCCGCGGGGCGCCGCCCATCGCCGGGCCAGTTTGAGGAAAAAGAATCCCGCCAGCCAAAAATGAAACACGAGGAAAAAGAACAGGGCAGACCCCTCGGGCAGCACAATGAAGATCCAGTTCGGCGGATAAAATACGGCGGCCTCAGGATCGGCCAGGAACGGACGCCCAAGCGCCGTATAGGGATTCCACAGTGGCAACTCGCCTGCGCAAATCGAGGCGCGCAGGTAAAATTTGTAGAACTCATGCATGAGCTGGTAATCCATCGCCTGCGTGATGGGCGGCTGCATGCAGAGCAGCGCGGCGGGAATGGCCAGGGCAAGGACGAGCGAGAGGCCACCATCGCTGGCCAGCCAGGCGGCGAGGCGGCGCCCGGAGAATTTTGATTCGCTTGGCTCCATTTACATATGGCCGTTATCCAGCCTGCCCACCGGCGCCTGCGGCATTGGCCGATAACTTCTGCCGTATTCTCGATTGATAGGCCCAGGGCATTGAGAGGAGTGGAGAAAACGCGGATTGCATGGCGCCCACAACCTAAATCAAAGTACAACCGGTTAAGTTTTCAATGCATCTCGACCGCGCCGCCACCCTCGCCCGCCTGCGCGCCGCGCAACCCTTCGCGACCGACGTGCTCATCCTCGGCGGCGGCATCAACGGCGCCGGCCTCCTGCGCGAGCTCGCGCTCAACGGCATCGACGCGCTGCTCGTGGACCAGGCCGATTTCGCCGCCGGCGCCACCTCGGCCTCGTCACGCATGATCCACGGCGGGCTGCGTTACCTCGAGAACGGCGAGTTCCGCCTCGTGCGCGAAGCGCTGCACGAGCGCAACCGCCTGCTCAAGCACGCGGCCCACGCCGTCAAGCCGCTGCCGACCACGATCCCGATTTTTTCCCGCTGGTCGGGGTTTGTCGGCGCCGCGAAAAAATTTTTCGCCGCCAGCGAGAAACCCTCCAGGCGCGGTGCCGCGCTCATCAAGATCGGCCTCACGCTTTACGATATCTTCGCCGGCCGCGACCGCGTGCTGCCGCGGCACAAATTTTCCTCCCGCGCCGCCGCGCTGCGCAAGCGCCCGGAGCTGCATCCCAGCATCGTCTGCACCGCGACTTACTACGACGCCTGGGTCTCGCTGCCCGAGCGGCTCTGCCTCGAGCTGATCGACGATGCCTGCGCCCTGCATCCCGGCACCGGCGCGATCAACTACTGCGGCGCGGTGCGGGCCGAGGGCGGCGACGTCATCCTGCAGGAAACCGTGAGCGGCGCGGAACTGCGCGTGCGGCCGCGCGCCGTGGTCAACGCCACCGGCGCCTGGATCGATTTCACCGACGGTGCGCTCGGCGAAAAAACCGCCTTCATCGGCGGCACCAAGGGCTCGCACCTCGTGCTCGACCATGCGGAGCTTTTTGCCGCCACGCAGGGCGAGGAAATTTATTTCGAAAACGAGGATGGCCGGATCTGCCTGTTTTTCCCGATTCACGGCAAGGTGCTCGTCGGCACGACCGATTTGCGCATCGACGAGCCCGGGTCGGCCGTGTGCGACGAACGCGAGATCGACTACATCCTCGATTCCATCACCCACGTCTTTCCCGCGCTGCGCGTCGGCCGCGGGCATATCGTGTCACACTTCTGCGGCGTGCGCCCGTTGCCCCGCACGCCCGACGGCTACACCGGCGCGATCAGCCGCGACCACCATTGCGAGATATTGCCATCAAAGGATGGCCGACCCTGGCCGGTTTACGCGCTGGTCGGCGGCAAGTGGACGACCTTCCGCGCCTTTGCCGAGCAGGTGACGGACAGACTCCTCGCCCAACTCGGCCGCACGCGCCGCGCCGATTCGCGCGACCTTGCTATCGGCGGACGCGAGCCGGAACCGGACTATTCAAACGTCGCCGCACTAGGTAAAATCCTGTCCACCGAGGCGGTCGTGCATTTCGACGACCTTTTGCTGCGCCGCACGCCGCTCGCACTCTACGGATTCCTGGATGAGAAAAAATTCAACGGGCTAGCCGCGCTGGCTGCCGCCACGCTCGGCTGGGATGCCGCGCGGCTGGCCGAAGAAATGGCCCGGGCGCGCCGGCTCCTGGCGGAGCGCCATGGCATCCGCCTCCGCCCATCGCCATAAGCTGAACCATTCCCGTTTTTTACTGTCAGGTTCGGACTAAATTTTTACTCGCGCGAGCGTGCCGGTGTGACACAGTCATCAAGCTTTCTTTGTCAATGGATGCGTAGCAATCAGCAACTGGTGTATAGGCTGGAGCCTGTCTGTCTGATAAATTCTCATCCAAGGTCGTTTTACGACCAAGTCGATTCACCCCCTTCCCATGACCATAAATAAACTCCGAATCCAGGGTGCAGCGGTTGCGCTGGCCACATTTCTCGCCCCCTCGCTGCATGCGAGCGAGGCTGACATCAAGATTCCTGACCTGACCCAGGTCAGATTCGACGGCCTCGGCGGCCTGAGCGGCCTCACCCTGATGTATCTTGGCATCCTGGTATGTTTTGTCGGCGCGGTCTTTGGCCTTCTTCAATACAAGCAGACGAAGGCCCTGCCGGTTCATTCCTCGATGGGCAACGTCTCCAACACGATTTGGGAAACCTGCAAAACCTACCTTTTCACCCAGGGAAAGTTTCTCGCCATCCTCTGGGTGCTGATCGCCGCCTGTATTTTTTATTACTTCAAGGTTTTGGAAGGCAATTCCCTCAGCCATGTGGTGGTCGTCCTTCTTGCCTCGGTTCTCGGCATCCTCGGTTCCTATGGCGTGGCGTGGTTCGGCATTCGCATCAACACCGTCTCCAATTCGCGCACGGCATTTTCCGCGCTGAAGGGCAACCCGTTCGCGACCCTCGGCATTCCCCTGCGCTCCGGCATGAGCGTCGGCCTGCTGCTCGTGTGCGTGGAACTGTTCTTCATGATCTGCATCCTGATTCTCCTGCCGCGCTCGCTCGTGGGCCCATGCTTCATCGGCTTCGCCATCGGTGAGTCGTTGGGTGCCTCCGTGCTCCGCATCTGCGGCGGCATCTTCACCAAGATCGCCGACATCGGCTCCGACCTCATGAAGATCGTTTTCAAGCTTCCCGAGGACGACCCCAAGAACCCCGGCGTCATCGCCGACTGCACGGGTGACAACGCCGGCGACTCCGTCGGGCCAACGGCCGACGGCTTCGAGACCTACGGCGTGACCGGCGTGGCCCTGATCGCTTTTCTCGCCCTGGCGCTCGCCAAGAGCCCGGCCCTTTGCGCCATGCTCATCATCTGGCTC
>DASYOA010000281.1:0-3570 GCA_036008265.1 Opitutaceae bacterium | reverse complement strand
GCGAAAATCGATGGCCTCGGCACCAGCCGCCTCGAAATCACCGGCGTAAAAAAACTCCACGGCGCCACCATCACCATCGGCACCGATTACCACGAGGTCGTCACCTTCCTCGCGCTCGGCGCCATCACCGGCGGCGAGGTGCGCGTGAAAAAATCCCTGCCACAGCATTTCGACCTCATCACGCGCGCCTTCAAAAAACTCGGCGTGACCGTCGAGCACGACGGCACGACCGCGCTCGTGCGCCGCAGCCAGAAACTCGCCATCGAGCCGGCCTTCACCCCGAATCTCCTGCCAAAAATCGAGGCCGCGCCCTGGCCGTATTTTTCGGTGGACCTGCTGCCGCTGATGATCGCGCTCAGCACGCGCGCCACGGGCACGATCCATTTCTGGAACAAGGTTTATGAAAACGGCTTTTCGTGGATGCCCGAGCTCGCGAAGTTCGGCGCCCACATCGTCGTGCTCGACCCGCACCGCATCGTCGTCTTCGGCGACCGGCCGTTGCGCCCCGCGGTCGTCGATTCGCCCTACGTCATCCGCGCCGCCGTCGCGCTCACCATGATCGCCGCGTCCATCCCCGGCCGCAGCGTCGTGCGCAACGCCGAGATTATCAAGCGCGCCCATCCGCGCTTCGTCGAGAACCTCCGCTCCCTCGGCGCGGAACTAGAATGGAAATGACCTTGAACATCCAACGCCCAACATCGAATTTATACCCTGAAGGCTAACCACTGATGAACGCTGATGGACACTTATTTGGGATCAACCTGATCAGTGCCTGTCAGTGTTCATCAGTGGTTCTTGCTTCGTTTGCTTGAAATCGAGCGGAAGTGAGGACTTGCGACCTGCCTCATCTTAATCCAGTTTTAACCCATGTCGGTCAAAGAGCAGCTCATAGCCTCCTTTCAAAACCTTCCTGAGAATGCCAGTTGGGAAGATGCTGAGGAGCGTTTGCGTTTTCTGGCCGCCATCGACGAAGCCGAACATCAAATTGCCCGCGGCGAGGGCATTCCTCATGAGGAAGTTGTTCGCCAGTTCCGCTCGTGGTTTCAAAAGTAATTTGGTCGCCAGCGGCGCTCGAAGACCTGCGCTCGATAACCAGCTATATCGCGCAAAGCAGCCCTCTGGCTGCCCATCGGGTTGGTGAAAAGCTCATTGGCATCGTCGAGTCTCTGGATCGCCTGCCGAATCGGGGTCGCATGGTGCCGGAACGCAAGCGCGCCGAACTTCGTGAGTTGATCTGCTCTCCTTATCGCATCGCATATGTCGTGCATGCCGATAAAAGTGTGGTTCATGTTTTCCGACTCTGGCATGCAGCCAGGGGTGATATTGTAATTCCACCGCTTGAAGAAAATGCCTGACCAACCTGCCAAAGGCACCAGCTACCTCACCACGACGCTCACCGCGCCGGTCTCACCGGCCGAGGCGGCGCTGCGGCCGTTGTCGTTCTCCGATTTTGCCGGACAGCAAAAGACCGTCGATCGCCTCAAGATCATGGTCAGCGCCGCCAAGCGACGCGGCGACGCACTCAACCACATCCTGTTTTCGGGGCCGCCCGGCCTCGGCAAGACCACCCTCGCCTTCATCCTCGGACACGAGCTCGGCCGCAACGTCCGCGTCACCTCCGGCCCCGTGATCGAAAAAGCCGGCGACCTCGCCGGCCTGCTGACCAACCTCGAGGAAGGCGACCTGCTCTTCATCGACGAAATCCACCGCATCCCGAAGACCGTCGAGGAGTATCTCTACTCCGCGATGGAGGACTTCCGCCTCGACATCATGATCGACCAGGGGCCCAACGCCCGCAGCGTGCGCCTCTCGATCCCGAAGTTCACGCTCGTCGGCGCCACCACGCGCGCCGGCCTGCTCACCGCGCCGCTGCGCTCGCGCTTCACGCTGCAGACGCGGCTCGATTACTACGACGCCCCCACGCTCATCGGCATCGTGCGCCGCACCTGCGGCCTGCTCAAAATCGAGCTCGACGACGACGGCGCGCAGGAAATCGCCGCCCGCGCCCGCGGCACGCCGCGCATCGTCAACAACCTCGTCAACTTTGTGCGCGACTACGCGCAGGAAAAAGCCAACGGCAAGATCACGCAGCCCGTCGCCGCCGCCGCGCTGGAGATGCTGGAGATCGACGCGCGCGGACTCGACGAAATGGACAAGCGCCTCCTGCGCGTCCTGGCCGAAAATTATGGCGGCGGCCCCGCCGGCGTGAACACCCTCGCCGTCGCCGTCGGCGAGGAACCCGACACCCTCGAGGAAGTGCACGAACCCTTTTTGATCCTGGAAGGCTACGTGCAACGCACGGCGCAAGGCCGCATGCTCACGGCCAAAGGCTACGCCGCGATCGGCCTGAAAGCCAAAGGCGGCGAGCAGGATTCACTTTTATAAATATGGGCTAAATCAAACATGCCCGAACTAACACCAAATCAGCGCGAATTCATCGAGAATTCCTGGAAATCAAGATGGGACTGGATTCTGCAGACGCAGAATCAGGTTGTGAATTGGATTTTCGCTGTTCACGGCGGCGGCATTGCTGGATTGCTCGCATACGCTGCCTCCAAAAATTCGTCCTGCAGCCTTAGAGTCGGACTGGCAGCGTTCTCTCTCGGTCTGGTGCTTATCGTTTTATTCGGAGTATGTATGTATTATTTCGAAACACATTATTTTAGCAAGTTCCGAGCTGATGTCGATTTACTGTTCAGCGAAAAAATCGACTGGCTTGAGTTTTCTAAGCGAGACAAAGAGAGGCCAAACAAGTATATAACTTGCGAATATTTAGCTTGGAGCTCGGGCTTTTGCGGACTGATTGGAATGATAATGGCAGTTGTCACGATCTTGTGAGTCTACATGGCAAAGCACTAGAGTCGATTTGTGTCACAATCCGTGAAAGACGTCGCAACGTGTTGCCGGTGGAAGCTTCTACTCGAGGCCGTCGTGAGAATTTCGATCGGGCTTTAAAAACGGAGAGCACGGAGGATGATTTCTCGCGAAGTAAGCGAAGGATGCGAAGGTTGATTCAGAACATTAACCACTAATGTACACTGATTGTCACTGATATGGTCTGGCAAAAAAAGGTGGAGCGCGGCGTCCTCGACGCGCTAATGAACGCGTCGGGACGCCGCGTTCCACCCCAAAACCTTATCTGCGCTAATCCGTGGTAAAAATCCTTCGCTCCTTCGAACCCTTCGCGAGACAATCAAAACCCGATGTCACCGTAAATTCACACGACCCCTCGCTAATTTTTTTGCCAAAGTTGGCGCGAATAAGCAGAAAATAATCCCGTCGATGAAACCAAATTATATCCCCACGTTGATCCGCTCCTTGATTTTGCTCTGCGTCGGGTCGGGTTCCGTTTTCGCGGAGGGCATCGATTACCACGCCGTGCCGCCGACCGACGATGTCCGGCCTTTTGTGGTCGCAGCCAAGGACGAACCTCAGCTTTCCCCCGAGCAGTTGTCGAAGCTGCTCCAGAGCCATGTGAAATATGTTTTCGTGCTCTACCAGGAAAACCGCTCATTCGATTCGTACTTCGGCACGTTTCCCGGGGCGGACGGCCTTTTCTCCCGGCCGAGC
>DASYOA010000280.1:0-5813 GCA_036008265.1 Opitutaceae bacterium | reverse complement strand
TGCTGAAAAAGGCGGAAAGACTGAAGGGCTGAACGTTTATAGCTTAAATCAGAATCGTACCACCGGTCAAAACTGCCTGCAATTTCAGCCTTTCAGTCATCCTGCCTTCTCTTAACTCTCGACTTTCATCCCGTCTAAGCCATCAGCCTTTCAGTTTTTCAGCCATTCAGCCTTTTCCCTCCATGTCCTATTCCATCCAACATCTCCAGGAAACCGCCGACATTGTCGGCAAGATCAACCCGGTCGATTGCGAGAAATGCGTCGCTGAACTTCGCGGCGTGCGCGAACGTGGCGGACGCCTCTTCATCCTCGGCGTCGGCGGCAGCGCGGCCAACGCCTCGCATGCGGTGAACGACTTCCGCAAAATCGCCGGCCTCGAATGCTATGCGCCCACCGACAACGTCTCCGAGCTCACCGCCCGCACCAACGATGAAGGCTGGGCCAGCGTTTTCGTCGAATGGCTGCGCGGCTCGCGGCTAAACGCCAAGGATGCACTGCTCATTTTTTCCGTCGGCGGCGGCAATCTCGAGAAGAACGTCTCTCCCAACCTGGTCACGGCGCTCCAGCTCGCCAAGCAAGTCGGCGCGCGGGTCATCGGCATTGTCGGCAAGGACGGCGGCTACACCGCCAAGGTCGCCGATGCCTGCGTCATCGTCCCGACGGTCAATCCCAACAATATCACGCCGCACAGCGAGGCCTTCCAAGCCGTCGTCTGGCACCTGTTTGTCTCGCATCCCGACTTGAAAGTAAACCAGACGAAGTGGGAGTCGGTCGCGAAAAAATAGGGAAAGCGTGAAATTGGAAAAACGAAAAACTTAATCTCCCGGCTCGACCTTTCCCAGTTTTCCGCTTTCCCATGTCTTCCAGTTTTCCACCCCGCCCGGCAATTTTTCTGGATCGCGACGGCACGCTCAATGTCCAGGTCGTCCGCAACGGCCATCCTTACGCGCCGGACAAGCTCGAGGAATTCCGACTTTTTCCCGAAGTGCCCGCCGCCTGCCGCGCGCTCAAGGCCGCCGGCTTCGCGCTCGTTGTCGCCACCAACCAGCCCGACGTGGGCCGGGGCACCCAGTCCCAGTCCGTCGTCGAGGCCATGCATGCGCGGCTTCGCCAGCTGGTGCCCGAGATCGACCGCATCGAAGTATGCTATGACCCGGGACTCGGCGAGCCCTCCCGCCGGCGCAAACCAGAGCCCGGCATGCTGCTCGATGCCGCGGCTGCGCTTAACCTTGACCTCACGCGCTCCTGGATGATTGGCGACCGCTGGCGCGACATCGATTGCGGCCAGCGCGCCGGTGTGCGCACAGTTTTCATCGATTTTGGTTACAACGAGGAAACAAACACGCCCCCCGATTTTACCGTGAAAAATTTTGCCGAGGCGGCTCGAATTATCCTTGCCCGCCCCTAAGCCCGGCGGCTCACTCGCCGCATGCCGTCACTTTCCGACCTCAAGATCCAAATTTACGCCGACGGTGCCGACAAAGCCGGCATTCTCGACCTCTACGCCAAACCTTACATCAAGGGCCTTACGACCAACCCGACCTTGATGAACAAAGCCGGCATCAAGGACTACGAGGCTTTTGCGCGCGACATCCTGCAAACGGTCACCGCCAAACCCATCTCGCTCGAGGTTTTCTCCGACGATTTTTCCGAGATGAAACGCCAGGCGCTCAAAATCGCCGGCTGGGGCAAAAACGTTTACGTCAAAATTCCGATCACGAATTCCCGCGGCGAGTCTTCCCTTCCGCTCATCCGCGAACTGGCGCAGCAAAAAGTCCAGCTCAACATCACCGCCATCCTCACGCTCGCCCAAGTGCGCGACGTGGCAGCCGCCCTCAATCCTGGCATCCCCTCGGTCGTCTCCGTTTTTGCCGGCCGCATTGCCGATACTGGAGTGGATCCCATGCCGCTCATGCGCGAATGCCGGACGCTCCTCAAAGGCCAGCCCAAGGCCGAACTGCTTTGGGCCAGCGTGCGCGAAGTGATCAATATTCTCCAAGCCGAAGCGTGCGGCTGCGACATTGTCACCGTCCAGCACGACATCCTAGGCAAAGCCGCCAAACTCCTCGGCATGGATCTCACCGCGCTCTCGCTCGATACGGTGCAGATGTTCGCCCGGGACGCAGCCGCCGCAGGCTTCAAACTCTGAGCGCCCACGGCGGCCGAATCGGTGGTTGAAGCGTCTTGCCCTGACGCCTTCACCGGCCATGCTCCGTCCATTGTCGTCCATGACTCGTAATTCAGAGGATGCTTCACCTCATTTGCCTGACAATCCTCCACCTAATCCAGACCCTGCTGACGGAAGAATTCGGGCGCCGGATTCGGTTCCGCTGGAACAGCCTGCCTTCCCTTCCATTGAGATCATTGGCGATGAACTCTGCCGTCTCAATGTCGTCGATTCCCCGATTGGCCTGCAGCTGGAACCCATCCAGGGCAACCCCAAGCGCCGCGATTATTTGTCCAAGGCCAGTTTTCGGGTCACGGTCGGAAACCGAACCGTTTGCCATCTGACGGTGGGCCGGAATCTCGCCCCATTGTGGGAACGGACGCAGTCTTTCGCCAGCGCATGTCCAGAAATCACCTGCCGGCCTTTGTTTTTCCATCGATCGGGAGAGTGGGACTACCTTGGCATTGAGTTCTTCGATGGGCGGAATCTGGACAGCCTGGCAGTTGAAGGCCAATTAACACCGGCCGAAGCCCTCAAACATGGCGGGGCCGTTCTCGCCGCGTTGGAACGCACCTTCCAGCCATCCAATGTCGAAGCAGCGGCACAAGAAATCGACGCATTATTCGCGCAGGTCTGCGCTTTGCCCATCTTTGCCGAGTTTGACCGAAATTTCCTGCAACAGGTGGTCTTCCCGTTCGTGCGCGCCGGCGCCCTGGCCGGTCCCGGTCGTACCCGCTGGACCAACGGCGACCTGATTCCCCGGAATGTGCTGGCGGATAAACAAGGCAAGGTTCGCCTCGTCGATTATGAATTTGCCGTCCGCACGCACTTTTTCGCCGAGGACGCATGGCGGTGGCGCACTTTTTCCGCCCTGCCACCGGAAGTGCGCGAACTCCCGGGCCTGGGCGATGGGGTCATGCCGGAACCCTGGATCGAGGCGTTCTTCCTGTTGAGGCACTTGATCTTGGCCCATGATATCAACGGCGCCCAAAAGGCCGCGGTCGATTTGCAGCCAGCCCTCGACCGGCTCGTCGGCCTCGCCGTCGATGGACATGCGGCGTTCCACGCCAGCCTGTTTCTTCAACGGCTCGCCAGCGTGTCCCGATTGAAAGAATTGGGCCGGGCCGTGACGGGTGATGCCCTGAGCGAACTCACGCGGCTGCGCGATCTGCTTTACCAGCGCGAAGAAAAGATTCGCGCCATGCAGGAATCGTTCTCGTGGCAATCCACCGCGCCGCTGCGAGCCTTGCGCCGCACGCTCTTGGATCGATATAGCCCGCCGCTGCCCCCCCCGCCCGATCCTGCCCGCCTGCCCAAGGTCAACTTTCCTTATTCACTGCGCGACTTTGAAGACGACACCACCCATTTCTATTTTGGGATCGATCACCCGCGCACGTGGGCCAGGCTGGTCGGCCAAGTGGAAGCACGAGGCTGGTGTTTTGCCGTCGACCAGACTCCACTCAACGCGGTGCGCGCGCGCGTCGGCGACCGGATCTTTCCCGGCGTTTATGGCCAGCCCCGCCCCGATATCGCGGCCCGGCACGCGCAGTTCTCCCGGGCGGAACACTGTGGGTTTAAGATCGAACTGACCCTCGAGCCCAATGACAACCTGGTCGTAATCGAAGCGGGCGACGAACAAGGAAACTGGCGCCGCATTCTCACCCGCAGCCTCGGCAAATGCGCTTCTTATGAAAACTATGACCTCTGGGTACGCGTCCACGATACGCTGACGCCAGAGGCGGCGGCCCGTATCCAGGGAGATTTGCAAAGATTGAAACGCCGGCCGCTCATTTCCGTGCTCATGCCCGTTTATAATACCCCGGAAAAATGGCTGATGCGGGCCATCGGGTCAGTTCGCTCACAAATTTATGAGCAGTGGGAGCTTTGCATCGCTGATGATGCCTCGACCGAGCCGCACATCCGGCCCCTGCTCGAAAAAGCCGCCGCGGAAGACTCGCGCATCAAGGTCTTCTTTCGCGAAACCAACGGACACATCTCCGCGGCCTCCAATTCCGCCCTCGCCCTTGCCCGAGGCGATTTTGTCGCGCTGCTGGACCATGACGATGAACTTCGTCCCCACGCGCTCGCTTGCATGGCTTTCGAACTCGATCGTTTTCCCAACGCCGACTTGATCTACAGCGACGAGGACAAGATCAATGAGGATGGCTTTCGCTATGGTCCCTATTTCAAGCCCGATTGGAATCCCGACCTGTTTTTGGCCCAGAATTTCATCTGCCACCTTAGTGCTTACCGCCTGGCCCTGGTGCGCGAAATCGGCGGTTTTCGCGTTGGTTACGAGGGTTCGCAGGACTGGGACCTGGCCATGCGCGTCATTGAGCGCATCCGGCCCAGCCAGATCCGCCATATTCCACAGGTCCTTTATCATTGGCGCGCAATCCAGGGCTCAACCGCGATCCACGTCAGCGAGAAAAATTATTCCGTGACCGCGGCCGGGAAAGTCGTGGCCGATCATTTTGAGCGGGTCGGAATCAAGGCCACGGTCTCACCGACCAAGGGCCATTACTGGCGGGTGCACTATCCACTGCCCAATCCCGCGCCCTCCGTCACCCTGATCATTCCCACCCGCAATCGAGTGAAATTGCTGCGTCCCTGCGTCGGCAGCATTCTCAAAAAAACCACCTACCCGGACTACAAAATCCTGGTCGTGGACAACAACTCTGATGAACCGGAAACGCTCGCCTACCTGGATGAACTGCGCCAGCACCCGCGTTGCCGCGTACTCACCTTTCCCGGGCCCTTCAATTACTCTTCGATCAACAACTTTGCCGTCCATCAGGCTAACTCTCCGCTCATCGGCCTGCTCAATAATGACCTGGAGGTGATCAATGGCGATTGGCTCGATGAGATGGCCAGCCAGGCGCTTCGCCCCGAGATCGGCTGCGTCGGCGCCAAACTCTATTATCCGGATGGCCGCATCCAGCACGCCGGCCTTATCCTTGGCATCGGCGGCATGGCCGGCCACGCCTGGCACGGCTTCCCTCGTGATACTCACGGCCAGGGCTATCGCGCCCTCCTGCAGCAAACCCTGTCCGCCGTCACCGCCGCCTGCCTGGTGATTCGCCGCGAAACTTATCTTAAAGTCGGCGGCCTCGACGAGGAAAACTTCAAGGTGGCATTAAATGACGTGGACTTCTGCCTGAAAGTCCGCGCCGCCGGCTTTCGCAATCTCTTCACTCCCTTTGCCGAACTTTATCATCATGAAAGTGCCAGCCGCGGATACGAGGACACCGAGGAAAAGCGCCAGCGTTTTTCCTCGGAAGTGGAGCGCCTGCAAAGGAAATGGGGCGAGGCACTTTTCAACGACCCGGCTTACAATCCGAATCTCACGCTCGACCGGGTGGACTTCAGCCTTGCCAACCCTCCGCGCGTGCCTGCGTTCGGCCAGTAATATAACCTGGCCAACCTCCCTTTTCACTGCGCCCATGTTTAACCTTCATCGATGATGCAAGTAACCGCGGCCATTACCCCCGAGCCATGCCCATTGGTTGATTTTGACCGGAAACATCGAATTTTATGCGGGGCGCTCGCGCTGTGGTTTGTCCTGGCCCTGCTTTTTCACCTTCACGGCTGGTCCACTCCCATCTGGCATCAAACCATCGATGGCTCTCCGAAAAAGGAGATTCTT
>DASYOA010000279.1:0-4421 GCA_036008265.1 Opitutaceae bacterium | reverse complement strand
CGTTCGGGTGCGGCGGCTGGTTCGGCTGGGCGGGTGTCACGGCGGTCTGGCCGCTTTTCTGCTGCGCGCTGGTCTGGCCGGTGATCAAGTTGCCGAGAAGGCTGGCGACATCCTTGGCCAGGGCGTGTTTGAGATAGATGACTTCATTGCGGGTGTTGGGGTCGGACTTGATGTCGAGTTTGGCAATGAGGCCGTCGAAAAACGCATACTGCCGCGAATCGGAGATGAGGATGATTTGGTTGGTGCGATCATCGGCGGTATAAGTGGTGGCGGCGCCGAGTTCATTTTGCAGCGGGCCTTGCAAGACGGTGTGAAGTTTGTTCACGAGGTCGCTGGCCTTGGCGTATTGCAGCGTATAAAACTTTGGCGTGAGATTTGCCGCGAGCGGCTGGTCGACATTCTTGAGCAGGAGTTCGATGCGCTGGAGGTTGGAGATGCTGTCAACGATGAGCGCCGCGTTGGCGCTTTGGAATATCACCGGCGGGGTGGCCACGCCGGGGGACATGATTTGTTGGAACATCGGAATGATCTCGTTGACGTTCAGGAACTGGAGCTGAAAAAGTTTGGCCGCGATGCGGCCGCTGGGAGGCAGGTCGAGGGTCGATCCGGCAATCATTTCCGGCGCCTCCCGGCTGGCCTGGGGCAGGGGAACGACCTTGAGAAACTTGTCGCCGAGCGGCACGACGCCCACTTGGTTGAGGCCGAGCAGCGTCTCGAGGGCACGAACGGCTTCTTCCTTTGGGATCGTGCGGGTGATGTTGATCGAATAAGTGGCGGTGGGCAGTGCCTGGGGCCGGAGAACCGTGCGGCCGGTAAACGATTCAAGCAGCTGCAGCACAGAGTCGATGGGCGCGTCGGAAAGTGTGAGGCCGTTGATCGGAGCCTCATCGGTGTTGGCAGGCGCGCTGGCGGCAGGATTCGGCCCCGTCGGGCCGGTGGATGCGACGGGCCCGGCCGGCTCTGTGCGCACGGCCGGCGGAGTTTGCGCGGAGAGGCAAAGCGCAGCAGACAAAAAGGCGAAGACGAGGCAAAGAAAGCGCGGGCGCATGAAGGATGGCGGGTTGGGATGGACGGGAATCTTGGGAGGTAGGATCAGAAGTGAAAAACGACGCCTTGTAAACCGTGTTGTCATCTGACGTGTAGTTCCGGTCGGGAGTTCCGGATTTTGTCGCTTGCGACGCGCGAGCGCCGACCCCACGCTCGTCGCTTGCGATGCCAAATAGTTTCGGAAAACTCTTCACTATCACCACCTGGGGCGAAAGCCATGGCCCTGCGGTCGGCGTAGCCATCGACGGCTGCCCGCCCGGGCTGCCGATCACGGCGGAAGAAATCCAGGCCGAGCTCGACCGCCGCCGGCCGGGCCAGAGCGATATTGTCACCCCGCGCAAGGAGGACGACCGCGTGGAAATCCTGTCCGGCGTCTTCGAAGGTCGCACCACCGGTTTGCCGCTCGCCCTGCTCGTGCGCAGCACTGACGCCCGCCCCGGCGCCTACGACGAGATGCGCGAAAAATTCCGCCCTTCGCACGCCGATTACACTTATCAGGCAAAGTTTGGCCACCGCGACCACCGCGGCGGCGGCCGCAGCTCCGCGCGCGAGACCATTGGCCGGGTGGCGGCCGGCGCCGTGGCCAAAAAAATCCTGCATCTGGCCGGCGCCGCAATAGGCGGCCCGGTTGAGATTCGCGCCTTCGTTTCGCAAGTCCGCGACCTTGCCGCGCCCGCGGGGGCGCTGGAAAAATTTCCCACGCTCGCCGAAGTCGAGGCCTCATCCGTGCGCTGCCCGCACCCCGCGACCGCGGCCAAAATGATCGAGCTCATCAAGGCCGTGCGCGCCGAGGGCGATTCCGTCGGCGGTGTCATCACCGGTCGCGCGCGCGGGGTGCCACCCGGGCTCGGCGAGCCGGTGTTCGACCGCCTCGAGGCCGATCTCGCCAAGGCCATGCTTTCGCTCCCCGCGACCAAGGGCTTTGAAATCGGCAGCGGTTTTGCCGGCACGCTGCTCAAGGGCTCGCAGCACAACGATGCCTTCGTGATGCGCGAGGGCCAGGTACACACGCCGACCAACCGCAGCGGGGGAGTCCAGGGCGGCATCAGCAACGGCGAGGAAATTTTCTTCCGCGTGGCCTTCAAACCCACCGCCACCATCCTGCAGCCGCAAAAAACCGTGGACGTGCACGGCGCCGAGACCGAGCTGGCCGCCCGCGGCCGGCACGACCCCTGCGTGCTCCCGCGTGCCGTCGTCATCGTCGAAGCCATGACCGCGCTCGTGCTCCTCGACCACTGGATGCGCCACGCCGCGCAGAACCGGACATTCAAGTTCTAGGTTCAAAGTTCCCGGTTCGAGGTTGGAGCCCTGGCCAAGACGTAATTGGTATTTGGGAGTTAGCAGTTGGTATTTAGCGGATCAGCATTAAACGCTTTGACCAGTGGCCAGTGACCAGTAACCAAATACAAACTACCAATAACCAACTACGGCGAACGCCAAACCTTGAACACGCAAAACGTGAAACCCCTTGTTTACCTGATCCTCGGCGCGGCCGGTTCCGGCCGGCGCGAGATGGTCGCCGATTTGATCGATGGCGGCCTCGCCGCCGGGGCCAAGCCCGCCGTGCTGCTCGCCGCGGATGAACCCGCCAGCGAACTGGACCAAAACCTTCCCGGCCTCGCGCGTTGGAAATGGACCGGCGAGGCCATCGACGCCGCACTGCCGCCGGATGCGACGCAGGTGTTTTTCATGACGCAGGGCCGGGCCAATCCGGTGGAACAGGTCGACGTGTTCAAACCCTGGCTCGAGGCGCAAGGCGGGGAACTCGCCCGCGTGATCAGCGTGGTGAACTGCGCGCTCGCGGAAAAAAACCCGCCGCTGCTCGCGTGGTATGAGGCCTGCGTTCATTTTTCCGACATCGTGCTGCTGAACCGCCGCGAAGGCGTGGCCAACAAATGGCTCAGCGATTTTCTCGCGTACTTCCAGGACCAGTTTTATCCCTGCCTCTTCGAGCAGGTGAAAGGCGGCCGCGTGAAAAATCCCGCGCTCGTGCTCGAGCCGCAGGCCCGCCGCCTGTCGCACTGGTTCGACGAGGAGCAGGACTGGGTCTTCACCAACGCCGACGGCGAGGAAATCGACGAGGAGGAAGTGACGGAGGACGACGAGGAAATCGAAGCCACGCCCGCGGAAGATTTGTACCTCGCCCGTGATGCCGCCGGCCGCCGGGCGAAAAGGATTCCGGATATCGCGAAGTTTCTCGGAGCTTAACCACTGATGTACACTGATTGGCACTGATAGATCCGAAGAAAGCACCAAGCCAATTCAAAGAAGGTAACAAAGGTCACGAAGATCAGAAGACAAGCCGGAGGGCACGCATCGCCATGAGGTGCGTGAAATTTCTTGCCCCCGCCGCCGGGAGCGTGTCTTTTGCCCATCCTGCCCATGCCCGGGTGGTGGAATTGGTAGACACGCAGGTCTCAGAAGCCTGTGCTTAACCGCATGGGGGTTCGAGTCCCCCCTCGGGCACCAAATTGGCACTTTCCCAACTTGGGACGGCCTTGGCCAAAACCGGCCTTTCTCCTCTGAAAAACGCGATTTTTTTATTCGCGGGCAAAAAATCGGCCTGAACAACATTTGCCCCGTTTTGGCCGATTTTCCCGGATTTTAGTGGAGCTCCCAGTGGAGGCAAAATTGTGGCCAATTTTTCCATTTCTCCAAAGAGGGGAATGCTTTGCGGATCGGTGTAACGGTCGGTCTGCCGCCATTCGCTGTGCCGGGCGAGTTTTACGCGGGCCAGCTCCGAAACTCCCACGTTCGCCAGCATGCTGGCAAACGTATGCCGCAGCGCGTGGAAATCCACGCGGTAGCCGCGCTTGTCCTCAACCGGAAGCCCGCAGGCCGTCAGGTCTTTCGACAGGCTCTTGACGCTCGGCAGACCGCGCAGAAAAACCCGGTCGGAGAATTGCACCTTTTTGGCCTTCGCCTTCTGAAACGCCTCGACCAATACCGGCACAATTGGGAGCACCGCGCCTTTTTTGCTCTTCGTTGTCTCGGCGCGGACATCGATGAACGGCTGCGGGACATCCAAATGGATGTCCGACCAAAGCAATTGTTTCATTTCACCGCGCCGAAGTCCGGTGAGCCCGGCGACCAAGTAGGGAAAGCCGCGCTTCCCGCTTTTCTGCACGAGCCGCATAAAATCGTCGGCTGACAAAGCCCGCCGCCGGAATGTCTCATTGCGTTCCAGTTTATGGACGGCCTTGAGCGGATTGTGCGTGGTCCGCCCCTGCCGCTCCATCCAGTTTAAAAGGGCCGCGGCGTGGGCCAGGTATTCGTTTAACGTCTTCGCCGATAGCTCGGCATGCCTTGACCGCCAATTCGTGAAACTTTCGGCCGTAACGTCGCGCAACGTTTGCCAGCGGCAGTCCTTCTGC
>DASYOA010000278.1:0-2091 GCA_036008265.1 Opitutaceae bacterium | reverse complement strand
CCTGCTCCTGCTCGCGCTCGAGCAAAACTTCCTCTACGGCGTGGACGCCTCGCGCAAGGGCGAATGGAAGCGCAAGACCGGCCACGAGGTGCTCGACAAGACCATCGGCATCATCGGCCTCGGCCGCATCGGCAAGGAAGTCGCGATCCGCGCCAATGCCTTCGGGATGCATCCCATCGGCTACGATGTTTATTGGGATGAAAAATTCGCCGCCCAGCACAACGTGAAACGCGTCGCCACGCTCGACGAAATTTACGCCGCGTCGGACTACATCTCGCTCCACACCAATCTCACGCCCGAGACGCGCGACATGATCAACACCAAGAGCATCGCCAAGATGAAAAAGGGCGTGCTCATCCTGAATTGTGCCCGCGGCGAGATCGTCCACACCAGCGGCATGGTCACCGCGCTCCAGTCCGGCCAGGTCGGTGGCTACGGCACCGACGTGCTCGACGCCGAGCCGCCACCACCCGATCACCCGCTGCTCAAGCTGCCGAACTGCATCGTCACGCCGCATATTGCCTCGCGCACGTTCGAGAGCGTCGTCCGTCAGGCCACCGCATCGGTACAAAATCTCCTCCTCGCCATGAAAGGCGAAAAGCCCATCGCCCAGGTCAACCCCGAGGTCCCCGTCCAAAAAGTCGTCTAAACGCTATTCTAAACAGGTAGGGCGAGGCATTCTTGCCGAGCCGCAGCTCACCGAGACGGTTCGCCCTACCAACTCTCAAACCTCAGCTCTCAACTTTCTCCCATGTCCGAAATCTTCCACGTCGTCCCCGAAACCCTTCACAACACGCTCGTCGAAGCCGCCTACAAGCACCGCGGCTACTCCACCGAGGAGTCAGCTTCCGCCGCGCGTTTCTGCGCCGAGGCCACCCGCCACGGCATTCGGACACATAATGCCCTGAAGGCTCTTCACCTCGACCACCTTTTTGGCAGCGGCTCCAAAGGCTGCGTGCCCAACGCCAAGATCGAAGTCGTCAAATCGCGCTTTCCCGCCGCGCAAATCTGGAACGCCCACCAAAAACTCGGCCAGGCCACCGGCTATGCCGCAATGGATGCCGCGATGAAACTCGCGGACCAATACGGCGTCGGCATGGTTTCCGTGGACAATGCCTTCCATTATCTCTGGGGCGGCGGCTACGTGATAGATGCAGCAAAAAAAGGCTACATCGCCTACACGAATTGCACCGCCGCGCTGGCCGAGGTCGTGCCTTTCGGCGGCAAATTTCCCACCCTCGGAACCAATCCGCACTCGTGGGGTTTCCCGACCACCAGCGCGATCGGCTACCCGATCGTCATCGATTGGGCCACCAGCGTTATCGCCATGGGCCGCGTCCAACAACTCCTCCGCGAAGGCAAGCAGCTCCCGCCGCAGGCCGCCGTCGACGAAAATGGCGTGCCGACCACCGACCCGGCCAAGGTAAAATCCCTCCTGCCCTTCGGCGCGCACAAGGGCTACGGACTTTCGCTCATCAACGAACTCGTCGGCGGCTTCATCGGCGGCTCGCTGCCCACCCTGCGCAACCATTGGGACCGCGAACCGGCCGACAAGCACGGCTGCTGTTTCTTTTTCCAAGTCTGGCACCCCGACGCCATGAACGCCGGCGCCTTTGCCTTCGGCCGCAACCAGGCGGAGAACGTCAAGGCCGTCATCAAGGACGTGCTCGGTCACGGCAACGAAAAGTGCATGCTCCCCGGCCAGCTCGAAGCCGAAGCCGCCGCGCGCTGCGCCAAAAACGGGGGCCTGCTCTTCTCCGAGGCCGAAATCAAGGCCTTCAACGAACTCGCCGTCGAATGCGGCCTGCCGCAATGGCAGTTCAGCGACTTCAAGGTCGCGGTCTGACCCAACTCGCAGCTCTCAACTCTGGACTCTCGACTTCCCTTCATCCCATGAGCCTGAAAATCAAACCCGCTTCCGAATGCAAGTACGACCAGCTCTCGCTGGGCGAAGTCATGCTCCGCCTCGATCCCGGCGAGACCCGCGTGCGCGTCGCCCGCGAGTTCAAAGTTTGGGAAGGCGGCGGCGAATACAACACCTCGCGCGGCCTGCGCAAATGCTTCGGCCTGCGCACCGGCGTCTGCACCGCC
>DASYOA010000277.1:0-3585 GCA_036008265.1 Opitutaceae bacterium | reverse complement strand
ACGATTTTCACGGCGTTGCCGCTCGTGCAGATGACATCGCTGAGCGCTTTCACGCCGGCGGAGCAGTTGATGTAGGCCACGGTGTAAACCTCGGGGTGGGCGGCCTGGTAGGCGGCGAGCCGCTCGGCCGGGCAGGAATCGGAGAGCGAGCAGCCGGCGTTGAGGTCGGGCAGGAGCACGGTGCGCCCGGGGTTCACGATCTTCGCGGTCTCGGCCATGAAGTGCACGCCGCAGAAAAGAATTACATCGGCCTTCGCCGCCTGGGCCTGGTAGGAGAGTCCAAGCGAGTCGCCCACGTAGTCGGCCACGCGCTGGATGGATTCGATCTGGTAGTTGTGCGCGAGGATGACGGCGTTGCGCGTGCGCTTGAGCTCGAGGATTTCCTCCTGGATCGGCGTGAGCGGCGCGGGCGCGCCGGTGCGGGGCGACAAGACAAGCGGTTCGTAGTCGAGGACGAAGGGCATGTGGAAAATGACGAATTAAGAATGACGAATGCAGAATGGCGGAAACCAAGGGTCAAGTAACAGGTGGCAAGTGCCAAGTAACAAGGGCAGCGACAAACTGCAAATTACCAATTACCAACTACGCGCCGCTTGCGGCGCTTACGCCTTGAGCTGCCCGAGCAGCTTCTGGAACGCCGGGGATTTTTTCAGCTCCTCCAAATCCGGGTCCTGCTGCATCCAGTCGGCGTCGTTGTAGCCGAGGACGATGGCCTGCTCGAGTTCGCGGAGCGCGGCGGCCTTGCGCTTGGTCAGCGCCAGGCTGCAGGCGAGATTGTAGTGCGCCGTGGCGTTGGCCGGCTCCAGGCGCACCAGTTTGCGGTCCATGCGCAGGCCGTCGGCGATGCGGCCGGTCTTGGTGTAGAGGCCGCCGAGGATTTCGACGACGTCCGTGTAGCGCGGGTCGCGGCGGTGGACGGATTCAAAAAACCTGATCTCGAACTCCGGGTCGGATTTTCGTGGCGTTGACATGTGGTGGAAATTTTCAGCCCCGGTTTTTGCACACTCCGGTTTCGCGGAGGGTGTTGCAATGCGCGTTGACCTGGAGGCGCTGCGATACGGGCGTGAGGCCGAGTTTTGACGACACCGTGCTGCCATACCATTCCATGAACGGTGCGCTGATCTCGAAAATCTTATCGCAATCGAGGCAGATGACCTGCGCCTGCTGCGTGGAGTTGTCGCGGTTGGGCACGTAGTATTTTTCGCTCGCCCCGATGTCCACCTCGCGCAGCAACGCGCTCTCGGTCATGATGGGCAGCGTGCGGTAAACCGTCGCGCGCGAAACCGAGTCGTCGATGGCGCGGGCGTGGTCGAGCAGTTTTTCCGCGGTGAAGTGGTCCTTTTGGGCGAAAGCCGCGTCGAAGATGGCCAACCGCTGGTTGGTCACGCGCAAGCCGCTTTTGGCGAGGTAAACTTTGAACTTTTCGCGGGCCGCGTTAATGCTCACGCCCTAAATGTCGGCAGGGCCGCGCCGCCTGTCAATTAGGGAGTGTCGCGCTTGCCTGCGCGGCCCGATCGCGCCATGACCCACGGGATGATCGTTGGCGTGCATCCCCTCGCGGGTTTCGACAAACTGCTGCATTACCGCGTGCCCGAAGCGCTGCGCGCGGGCGTCGGCGTGGGCTCGCTCGTGCGCGTGCCGCTGCTCAATCGCCATCACCTCGGCATCGTCGGCGAGATCGGCGCGCCGCGCGATTTCCCGCTGGATAAGCTGAAAACGCTCTCGCAGGCCGTGTATCCGTTCCCGGCGCTGCCGCCGGACTTGCTCGAACTTGCCCGCTGGATCGCCGCCTACTACGCCGCGCCGCTTGATGCGGTCATCGAGGCGATGCTGCCCGCCGCCGTGCGCAACGGCGCGAGCCTCAAGCACGACAAATACCTCGTGCTCGCCCAAAAATTGCCCGCGGACGAGCTGGCCAAGCTCGAAAAGCGCGCGCCGCAGCAGGCGCGGCTGTATCATTTTCTCGGGTTGCAAACCGGGCCGCAGAAAAAATCCCTTGTGCTCAGCCAGCTCGAGCTCACCGCGGCGGTGGTGGCGGCGCTGGTGAAACGCGGCGTGGTGCGCGAGGAGGCGCACCGCGTCGAGCGCGTGGCCTATGCCGATGATTTTGCCCGCGGCGAACTCGTCGCCGCGCAGCCGCACGCGCTCAACGCCGAGCAAAGCGCCGCCGTCGCGGCGGTCGAGGCGGGCCTGGCCGCGCAAAAATTCTGCACGCACCTGCTCCACGGCATCACCGGTTCCGGCAAGACCGAGGTTTATTTGCGCGCCGTCGCACAGGCGCTGGCGGCGGGCGGCGGCGTGATTTTTCTCGTGCCTGAGGTCGCCCTCACCCCGCAGGCGGTCGCGCGCCTGCGCAGCCGCCTCGCCGCCATCGCCCCCGGCCATGCGACCGTCGTGTGGCACAGCCACCTGGGCGAAGGCGAGCGGCTCGACGGCTGGCTTGCGCTCGCGACCGGCGAAGCGAGGGTGGTGGTGGGCGCCCGCTCGGCCGTTTTCGCGCCGGTGCAAAACTTGCGGCTCATCGTCGTGGACGAGGAACACGAGCCGGCCTACAAGCAGGACGAGACGCCGCGCTACCACGGCCGCGACGTCGCGGTGATGCGCGCGAAACTTTGCGGCGCGTCGTGCCTGCTCGGCTCGGCCACGCCCTCGCTCGAAAGCTACGCCAATGTCCAGGCCGGCAAATACCGCCTGCTCACGCTGTTGAAGCGCGTGGACGACAAGAAACTTCCCTCCATCGACGTGGTGGATATGCGCGTCGAAGTCCTGCGTTCGCGTGGGATGACGGTGATTTCCCGCCGGCTGATCGAGGAAATGCAGGCGCGCTTCGAGCGCCGCGAGCAGACGATCCTGTTTCTCAACCGCCGCGGCTATTCGTCGTCGATGCTCTGCCGCAAGTGCGGCCACGTCGAGGAATGCACGCACTGCAGCATCGCGCTGACCTACCACCGCGCGGACGAAACGCTGCGCTGCCACCTCTGCGGCGATCAGCGGCCCGCGCCCGCGCGCTGCCCGGAATGCGGCGCGCCCGACATCCGCTGGCGCGGCCTCGGCACGCAGCGCGTCGAGGAAACCGTGCGCCGCGTACTGCCGCGCGCGCGCGTCGAGCGCATGGATGCCGACACCATGACGAAGAAAAATCGTTTCCGCGAAATCCTCGGCGATTTTCGCCTCGGCAAAATCGACGTGCTCGTCGGCACGCAGATGATCGGCAAGGGCCTGGATTTCCCGAACGTCACGCTCGTCGGCCTGATCGACGCCGACCTCTCGATGCATGTGCCGGATTTCCGCGCCAACGAGCGCACCTTCCAGCTCCTCGTCCAGGTCGCGGGGCGCGCCGGCCGCGGCGACCGCGCGGGCGAGGTCGTCGTGCAAACCTTCACGCCCAAAGCCGAGGCCATCCAGTTTTCCCGGCACGCCGATTACAATGGCTTTGCCGAGGCTGAGCTGAAGATGCGGCGCGATTACGGCTATCCGCCTTTCCGCCACCTTATCCACCACATCTTCCGCGGGCCGAATCCCGAGAAGCTGAAGTTCTTTTCCGAGCAATGGGCGCGCCTGGTGGAAAAAACCTTTGCCGGCCGC
>DASYOA010000276.1:0-1744 GCA_036008265.1 Opitutaceae bacterium | reverse complement strand
AGGACGCAGAGGCAATCAGAGGACACGGGGGATTTTTTATTAAAATCCCTCTGCGACCTCATTGTACCTCTGTGTTCTCTGCGTTCCATCACAGTGTTGGATGCTTCGTGTGCCAGTCGTGGCCTTGTTCGTAGGCGCGGGCGATGGCGAGCAGGTCGGCTTCCTTGAAGGGCTGGCCGATGATTTGCAGGCCGATGGGCAGGCCGCCTTTCGAGAAACCGCACGGCAGGCTGATGCCGGGCAGGCCGGCGAGGTTCACGCCGATGGTGTAGATGTCGCTGAGGTACATCGCGAGGGGGTTGGCGGCCTTCTCGCCTTTCTTGAACGCAGGTGTGGGCGAAGTCGGCGTGAGGATGGCGTCCACCTCCTGATAGGCGTTGAGGAAATCCCGGCGGATGAGCGTGCGGACTTTTTGCGCGCGGAGGTAATACGCGTCGTAGTAGCCGCTGCTCAGCACATAGGTGCCGAGGATGATGCGGCGTTTCACCTCGGGACCGAAGCCCTCGGCGCGCGACTTGAAATAAATATCCAAGGCGTCGGCCGCACCCTTCGCGCGATGGCCGTAGCGGATGCCATCGTAACGCGCGAGGTTCGACGAGCACTCGGCGGTGGCGATGATGTAGTAAACGCCGACGGCATATTTCGTGTGCGGGAGGGAAATTTCGCGGATCTCGCAGCCGAGCTTTTTGTAGTAAGCAATCGCGGCCTGCACGGCGGCGTTCACCTCGGGATCGATGCCCTCGGCGAAATATTCCTTGGCGATACCGAGTTTCCACGGGCCTTTGCGTTTCGCGAGTTCGGCACGGTAGTCGGGGATCTCGGCTTTGAATGACGTCGAGTCGTTCGCATCGTGGCCGGCGATGGCGCCGAGCAAAACCGCCGCGTCCCCGACCGTGCGTCCAAACGGCCCGATCTGGTCGAGCGACGACGCAAAGGCGACAAGCCCGTAGCGCGAAACCAGGCCGTAGGTGGGCTTGAGGCCGACCACACCGCAGAGCGCGGCCGGCTGGCGGATGGAGCCGCCGGTGTCGGAGCCGAGCGCGACGACCGCCTCGCCCGCAGCGACCGCCGCGGCGCTGCCACCCGACGAGCCGCCGGGCACACGCGTGAGATCCCAAGGGTTGCAGGTGGTTTTGAAAGCGGAGTTTTCGGTGGACGAACCCATCGCGAACTCGTCGAGATTGAGGCGGCCCCAGCAAATCGCGCCGGCGTCCTTGAGCTTGCGCGTGACGGTCGCGTCGTAGGGCGAAACAAAATTTGCGAGCATCTTGCTCGATGCGGTCAGCGGCTGGCCGGCGACGGAGATGACGTCCTTGATGCCGACGGGAATGCCGTCGAGAGGGCCCCTCGCCTGCCCGGCGGCGCGGCGCGCATCGGAGGCGCGGGCCTGATCGAGCGCATCGGCTTCGTCAAACGAGTTGAAGGCCTGCACCTTCGCATCGACCGCCTTCGTGCGCGCAAGCACCGCCTGCATCAGCTCGACCGAGGAAACCGTTTTCGCCGCGAGCCGCGCGGCGAGATCGGTGACGGGCTGGAAAAAAAGCTCTGAGGACATTGGTGTTAGTAGCGAGTAGTGAGCATCGAGCAGTGAGTAGAGAAATTTGGCAGCATGCTCGCTACCCGCTACTCGATGCTCGCTACTTTATTATTCATTCCACGACTTTGGGCACGGCGATCATATGGTCGCGCTGCGCGGGCGCGTTCTTGAGCGCGAGCTCGACGGGCAGGCCCGGCTGCGGCACGT
>DASYOA010000275.1:0-5082 GCA_036008265.1 Opitutaceae bacterium | reverse complement strand
TGTCGGCATAGAGACGGCTGCGCTGCAGTCCCTCATCGATCATCCGAAATTCGGCGTAGCCATAGTGGAAACCCGGCGGCGTCTGGTTGCATGAAATGGAGATGAACTCACAGGGGATGCCGCGAGGGTTGCGGGCTTCGCAACGTTGCTTGAGTGCCTCCAGCGAGGCCCCGGTGTTTTCAATGAAAATAATCCCGGCGATGCGCTCATCGGCGAGGCCCAGCCAGAAATCCAGGGCGGCGGCACAGTCGCGTTCACGGGTCTCCGCATCAATGCGCACGAGTTGCGCGGCAAACTGGGCCTCGGGCCGGAAACATGCCGTCATGACCACGGTATAACGGGGTTTGGCCAATAACGATGCGGCCGGCCCTGAATTGTTAGCAGTATGATTCATGTGCGACCGGGTGCATCCGGGCTGGTGCCGGTCTCGATGACACCGATGCCAAAACCGCCTTGCGCCCAGCTTTCGACAAACTCCCAGGACCGGGTGCCCTGTGGTTTTACCTCGTTCCAGAAACGGGGCACGCCGCCGACCCAGCGATGGCCGGCGGTGGGCGCGCCGGTTTCCGCGGCGGGGACAATGTCGTGAAAAACCACGAGTCCCCCCGGCCGGACCCAGGGAGAATAGAGCTGAAAATCTGCCTTTACCCCCTCGTAGCTATGATCGCCGTCGATAAACAGCAGATCCACTTTTTCGTTTCCCAGCAGCGTGGCGACGCGGCGCAGCGTGCGCGGGGCGATCGATGAGCCGCCCAAGGCATTAAAGGTGGGCCCGGGCGTGTTCAAGAAACGCAGGACGGAGCTGTGCCGCGGCAACAGATCGATGGTGAGAACCCACTCGGTTGAAGGGATGGCCCGGCTGAGAAGAAACGTCGTGCCACCTTGCGCGGTGCCGATTTCGAGCACGCGCCTGATCCGCCGCTCCGCGGCCAGCTGCAGCAGGCCAGTGATCTCCGAGTCGATTTGGGTGAACGGCAGGATGGGACGGATGAAAGCGAGGTAGTCTTGAGTGGTGCGGCAGCCGGCCAGTTGGCGTTGAGTGGCGCTTCGCCGCGCGGAGGTGCCGGCGAGCCGGGCCCGGTCGAGTTCGTCCTCGACGCGCGTGGCCACCTGATCGAGTCCGGGCAGGTGGGCCAGGCGGCGGAGACTTTCACGCATCCACGTTTTCATGAGCAATGCAGCCAATGCTTGAGCCTCCGGACATTTTTCCAGCCGATGAACCGCGCGAGTGCAGCCGTGCGCGGCCCCATGGCCGGCCGGTCAAAATCAGCGCCGCCAAAGGCGGCCACCTGCGATGCGGCCGTTCGCATCAACTCGCGCGGCGTGGGGAAGAAATCGTGGAGAAAACGCTGGTAATAATTCGCGCAGGCCCGGCGGGCCCGCGGCGAGTCTTCGGCGGCGAGGAGGTGCCGGGCGCTTAATTCGATGGAATGAAACTGTGACCGCCGGCTGCGTTCGTCGCGACGCTGGCTCAGGCTGCCGGGCAGGCCGGAGCGATAGTAACTGCGCGCGCCGGGCGTGAAGGCCAGGCCGGCGCTGGCCAGCAGCACGCGGCAGAAATACTCGCCATCGTCGTTGAGCGTGAGCGATTCATCCCACGGTCCGGCGTGTTCCGCCACCGCGCGCGGCACGAGCCAGGATGAAGGATGCATCATCGCGCCGGTGCGGGCGGAAAGCACCAGGAAATCAATCGGGGCGAAGTCGCGGAACACCTCCTCGTCGATAAAACGCGCGGTGGCCGGGTCAGCGGCAAACCGGCCCCAGGCGCAGGAGGCGACCGTGCCGGGCAGGCGGGTCTGAAGCAAGGCCACTTGGGCGGAGACTTTGTCCGGGCTGATGAGATCGTCGGCGTCGAGAAATTGAAAAAACTCGCCGTGCGCCTCGCGGATCGCGCGGTTGCGCGCCGCCGCCGCGCCGCGGTTTTCCTGCGTGACGAGGCGCACGCCGCGGCTGGCATAGGTGTGCGCGATACCGGCGCTGCCGTCAGTCGAGCCGTCATCCACGACGATGATTTCCTGGTGCGCCCACGCCTGGGCGAGTGCGGATTCCAGCGTCTGCGCCAGCCAAGGGGCGGCGTTGTGGCAGGGGATGAGAATGGAAACAAGCGGCTGGCTCACGGAGGTGTTTTAGTTTCCTGGTGACTTATATATAAACTTTTCGCACGGCGTCCCCAACCAAGGAGCGTCAGGATTTGCGCCGATAGATCAAATGCACGCCGTCGAACTGCAAAAAGGCCGGGCCAAAGAGCATGGGCACGGCCTGCAATTCCGCCCTGACATCGAAGGTTTGCATCAATTCGTAACTGTTATCGAGCAGCCCTGGTTCGCTCCGGCGGACATTTTCTGCTTCCCATGGCCGCAACACGAGCCAATCAGGCTGCAGTGTGTAAACGAGTTTTCCCCAGTCGTCACCGACGCGCCGGCGGACGGTCACAACCTCAGTCGAAGCCAGGCCGGTGGCATCCAGCATTTTCAAATTTGAATAGTAACCGATGTAACCGAGTGGCTCCATGAAAACCGTGTCGGTGGGTGTGCGGGCATGCCCATGCAGCCATTCTCCCACCGCGCGCATTTTGGTTTCGATGATGCGCTGATGCGCGCGCATTTGCCAGGCGGACAAGGCCAGCAAGATGGCTGCGGACAGCGCACATATGCCGGCCGCCGCCGTGATCAAGTATCGCCGCTGCGGGCAGCGGGCGGCAACCCAGGCCGAGACATCGGCGCAGACGGCTCCGCACGTCAAAGTGGCCAGCAGCGCCGGTGCGGGTAAATACCACGGGAAGAGAAAAGGGATGTAGGCCACATAAAAGCATGCGAGGTAGAAACTGAGCGACAAGGCGCGGGTTTCGTACCGGGCGCGCGGCCAAAGCCAGGCGGCGCTGGCCACCCATACCAGGCTGCGGCTAAACCAGTGGAAGACGATGGGCCAGCCGCCAAATTGAGGCAGGTAATGAGGCATATAGATCGCATCGAGCGTGCTGGAGGCCCAGCCAAGGAACGGATGCAGCGCGGCCACCCGCACCAGGTCACCCCAGTTTGGCGCGCCATGACCGAGTCCCTTGGCAATGATCGTGTGCGGCACTGGTGAGCCATAATACCAACAGGCCCAGATCAACCAGGGAGCATAAAGCACCGTGGCCAGGGCGGCCGCCCGACCATAGAGAAGAAACAATCCGGTTCGACTGGGGGAGAGTCGTTGCGCCTTGGGGAAAAATATAAAAGCCGCCGTGAGGGCGAAGATATAGATGAATGCATCAGGCCGTGTCCATTGCAACAGGGCGGCGGCGGCGCCAAGCATGTACATGCCCGTGCGACTGTCGGTCAACGTGTGGGCGCGCACATACAAAACCAATCCAAGGATCAGGAACGCGGTCTCCATGCCATTGATCGTGAAATCGATCGTTTTTGCATCGAACGCGATCAAGGCCGTGACGAGCAGCCGGGAGACCATGGGCCAACCCAGGCGTTTGGCGATGTCATTGGTCAGGGCTGCAGCTGTGGCCAGTGCCCCAATGGAAATTATCCGGAAAAGCCAAAGGCCGGCGGTGGCGGAGTGGCCGCCGATCCAAAATGTCAGAGCCGGGAGCAGTACGCCCAACGGCGAAGTGAAAGTGTGCACCCGTTCACCGGGTTGAAACACGAGCCCGAAGCCGTCCACCAAATTGCGGCTGCTGCGCAAGGTGATGAGATAATCCTCCCACATATGGCCGGTCAGCAGGGCATAGGACAACGCGACGACGGCGACAAAGATCGCGGTGAGGCGGGCTTCACCTGAACAAATTTTATCAGGAGCGGAATTCGATTTCATGGGATTTTTTTTAGGGAGCAGAGCAGTGAGGCTTTTTGCATTTATTCCGACATTAAGATTGGAGGCGGCCCGTAAAGCGCCTGATGCACGTCTTCGTCGGTCAACCGAAAGAAGAAATAAATGTCTCCGATCCTTCCATCCGGTGCGCGTTGACGGCAATAAGCGCCGAGGCGGACCGCGGCCAGCCACTCGTGCTGGCCTGGCGTAGCAGGCGGTTTATTTGAGGCCCGGAGGATTTCTTGGTACGCAACCTCGTCAGCAGGAGTATAAGGTGCCTGCAAAGCGGTCGCACTGAAAATGTAATATCCGGCGTGGAGCTTCGCCAGGCTTCCCGGCATGGACAAAAGGGTGCCCTGGACGCCGTTGGCCTCAAGGTTGAGCACCGCGAGCTGGCCGATAAGAAATTGCGCGTTCGATTCGTGGGCGATGATTTGAGCCTGCCACGCGGAAAGCCGGGGGAGATCGGCTCCCCAATCAATCGTGCTGTCGACAAACCAGCGGTAGCCTTGGGATGGGCCACCGGCGATCGGGGATAAATAAGCATGCTCGCGACCATGGAACCAGGCGGCTTCCCCAACGTTGGCAAAAACCAGAAAGAGCGCAGCCACCTTCCATCGGCGCTGGACGAGCCAGGACAAACCACCGCCGCCGACGATGCAGAGCGCAGGATAAATGGGCAGCAGATGGCGCGCGCCGGTATTGCGGTTGCTTATCATCGTCATGGTCAAATACACGGCGATGAAGATCCACCAGGGGCTGACGCTATGGATCGACAGAACATCATGGGTCGGGCCCGGGTTTTTCGTTCCACGCCGAAGGCCCGCGCGCAGGCCGACGATGCCGGCGATGGCGACGGCAACCAGCATGGCGGGTGGCGTCTTGAGCAGAAGGATCGCCGGGAAAAACATCCAAATGCCCCCGGAGTAAGTGTGCCCGGCGAAGAAACCGGAGTGTTTGACTGAGAGCAACCGGATCCCGGTCAGGTCGTAGAGATACGGATCTGGAAACAAATGCAGGGTGCGCAGGACACTGGTGACGCGGTAAAGAATGGTACCCTGGCCGACCTCTGCCCACGGATAGACGCAACCTCCGGGCCGCGCTTGGAAGCCGAAAAACGCCCAGATCGTAATCCATGCGGCCAACACCAACAAGGCGTGGCCAATCGCAAGCTGGCGCCAGGGTCGCGGACGCTGGATAGGCCAAAGACGCCATCCAAGCAATCCGGCCGCGACTGCAGCGAACCCGAGACCAGAGTATTTGGTCAGCAGCAGCAGC
>DASYOA010000274.1:0-7356 GCA_036008265.1 Opitutaceae bacterium | reverse complement strand
CCAGGCCGTCGAAGCCAAGGAAAACGTCGCGATCGAGCGCGAGACGCGCACCTACGCGACCATCACGATCCAGAATTATTTCCGCATGTACGAAAAACTTGCGGGCATGACCGGCACGGCCGAGACCGAGGCCACCGAGTTCCACGACATCTACAAGCTCGACGTCGTCGTCATTCCCACGAACAAGCCCTGCATCCGCATCGACCGGAACGACTCCATTTTCAAAAGCCGCCGCGACAAATACGCCGCCGTCGTCCGTGAAATCGAGGCCGCGAACAAACGCGGCCAGCCCGCGCTGGTCGGCACCGTGTCCGTCGAGTCTTCCGAGGTGCTTTCGCGCATGCTCAAGCGCGCCGGCGTCATCCACACGGTGCTCAACGCCAAGTTCCACCAGCAGGAGGCCGAGATCGTCATGCGCGCCGGCCTGCGCGGCGCCGTCACCATCGCCACCAACATGGCCGGCCGCGGCACCGACATCAAACTCGGCGAAGGCGTGCGCGAACTCGGCGGCCTCTGTGTCATCGGCACCGAACGCCACGAGTCGCGCCGCATCGACCGCCAGCTTCGCGGCCGCTGCTCCCGCCAGGGCGACCCCGGCCTGACCAAATTTTTTCTCAGCTTTGAAGACGAATTGCTCCGGATTTTCCTGAGCGGCGGCATCGCCTCGCGCATGATGGAAGGCACGATGAAAGACGGCGAGGAGCTCGAGCATCGCTGGCTCAACCGCTCCATCGAGAGCGCGCAGAAAAAAGTCGAGCAGCAGAATTTCTCCCAGCGCAAGCGCTCGCTCCAGTACGACGACGTCCTCAACCTGCAGCGCGAAGTCATCTACGGCATCCGCAATGGCGCCATCGCCGCCGAGCGAGCGAAGGACATCATTTTCGAGCAAGTCGAGGAAGAGCTCGCTACGCGCCTCGAGGCCGCCGGCTACGGCGGAAGCGGCGCCAGCCCCTCGGCCATCGAAAGCTTCGTGGGCTGGGTCAATGCGCATTTCCCCATCGGCCTCAAGGCGGAGGAACTCACCGGCCACGACCTTGATTCGCTGGTGAAACAGTTGATCGAGCGCCTCCAGCAAGCCTACGCGGTGAAGGAGGCGGCCGAGCCGCCCGAGCTGCTGGGCATGCTCGAGCGCCATATCGTCATCAGCGCCATCGACCACCACTGGCAGGAGCACCTCACCGAGCTGGAAGACCTGCGCAAGCATATCGGCCTGCGCGGCTACGGCCAGAAGGATCCGCTCGTTGAATACAAAAATGAGGCCTACTCATGTTTCGCAGAATTGATGGACAACGTCCGCCTGCAGATCTGCACCGATCTGTTCCGCCGCCGCATTGGATGGATGAAACCGCCGGATGAACCGCCTGAGTCGCCTCCCAACGGCGCCCTTCTGCCGCCACCACCGCCCGCTTCCGGGCCCACGATTACGAGCCGGGTTACCTTTTCCGGTGGCGCGGCCGAAGCGCCGCCGTCTTCGTCGCAGGGTGAAAAGGAAATCAAACTCCCGTCCGTCACCATCCGCCGCGATGTGGCGAAAGTCGGCCGCAATGATCCCTGTCCCTGCGGCAGCGGCAAAAAGTACAAACAATGCCACGGGGCGTGAGCGCGGGCAGTCTTTCCTGCTATGGTAGGAGCCTGCTTGCAGGCGATCATTACGGTTTGTCATTCGGCAAATCGTGTCGCCTGCAAGCAGGCTCCTACGACTCATGGCATACGATTCAACCAAAGGACACGAAGCCCTGCGTCGCGGGCGTGTTTCAGTTACGGGCGCCGAATATTTCCTCACGATCTGCACGGAAGCCTGCCGTGCCGGTTTGACCGCCTCACCGGATATAGCCCTCTTTCTCCTGACTGAGATCCACTTGATGGTGACCGATGGTGCTTGGCAGCTTCGCTGTGTCGTGATCATGCCTGATCACATTCATCTCTTGGTGATTCTCGGAGAACGCCTTTCACTCGAAAAGTCGATTTCGCGCTTTAAGGCTAAAACATCGGCTGTATTGCGTGGGGCCAGCCTGGCCTGGCAGCGCAATTTCTATGATCACCGCGTGCGCTCAGGCAAAAATCGCATCGAACTTTTTCTTTATATCTACCTCAACCCGTATCGTGCGGGTCTTTGCCTTCGCTCCGACCGTTGGCCGTGGTTTTATTGTTGTGAAAAGGACTGGGGCTGGTTTCAGGAATATCTCAATGCAGGGCGGCCGCTTCCCGAATGGATTAAGGAATGCGTCTTCGTGTGGTAGGAGCCTGCTTGCAGGCGACAAAACGGCGGCTTGCACATGACGGTCGCCTGCAAGCAGGCTCCTACAATGGCTGATTTGCGTTATTCGCGGTTAGGATTCATAGCCAATTTTCATTTTTTCCATGATCACCACCATCGGTTTTGACGCTGACGATACGCTTTGGCACAACCAAACCATTTTCGAAGATGCCCATCAGCGTTGTTGCGCGCTGCTGGCGCGCTATCACGACCGTGACGCCGTGGACCGTGAACTTTATGCGACCGAGATGCGCAATATCGAGCTCTACGGTTATGGCATAAAAGCGTTTGCCCTCGATGCGATCGAAACCGCCATCCGCCTGACGAAAGGGCGCATTGTCGCCGAGGAAATCCAGCAAATCCTCGATCTCGCCCGGGACATGCTGGCGCACCCGGTCGAGCTGTTGCCCGGCGTGAGGGAAACCGTGGCCGCGCTGGCCGCCACGCACAAGCTGCTGGTCATCACCAAGGGCGACCTGCGCGACCAGGAGCGCAAAGTGGCCGCCTCCGGCCTCGCGCCGTATTTCCGCGCGGTTGAGGTTTTAAGCGAAAAAGACGGCGAGGCTTACGCGCGTGTGTTACGCAAACACGGCGTCGCGCCCGCGGAATTTCTCATGGTCGGCAACTCGCTTAAGTCCGACATCCTGCCCGTGCTCGAGGCCGGCGGCGCGGCCGCTTACATTCCGTATCACCTCACCTCGACCCATGAGAGCGTGGAGTCCGCTGCTCCCGCCGGCCACGTGTGGTTCGCGCAACTGGCGGGCCTCGGCGAACTGCCGGCCGCGCTGGCGCGATTTGACGGGTTTAGGGAAAACGCTGAACGCTGAATGCCGAATCTGGATTCCGAAGCTGGAAGCACCTGGGGTGCCGCATGCTTTTTGTCATCCAGGGCGAAGCGAAGGATCTCACAGGATCGATTTGTGGGATGTCAGACTGTCGGCCTTCGGCCTCGGTGCCTCGCACGGCTCGGAATGACAATAGGAGAAGATCATCTGTACTAGGGAACGAATACCCGTTCCCAACGATGGTCTTAGTTCCTTCGACGTTGGGCGTTCAGGGTTCGACGTTCAGGGTTTCATGTTCGGACTTGGACGTTGGATGTTGAATGTTGGATGTTGGAGGTTCAAAGCTCCCTGCTTCCATGCCTGATCTGCCGCCTTCCGACCCTTATGCCGAGCAACCCACGTTTTTTGATAAAAACTCCGGGTTGGTCTGGGCCGCGGCGGTGTTTGGGCTGACGGTGGTGCTGACGGTGCTGATGTTTCCGCCGTACAACACGCCGGAGTTCGCCTACGCCTTTGCGGGGCCGGCGCTGTTCTGGGCATACGAACGGCCGCGGTTCAAACCCTATGCGCTGACCCTGTTCGCGGCGCAGGCCGTGGCATGGACGATTTTGCTCGGCTGGCTGCACCACGTAACGTGGCTCGGACTTTTCCTGCTCGGGCCGTTCATGGGCGCGTGGACCGGCCTGTGGTATCTCGGCGCATGGTGGGTGATACCGCGGATGCGCGGCCGGCAGGCGCTGCTGCGACTGCTCGCGATGCTCGGCCTCGGCGGGTTATGGGTGCTCATCGAATGGTCGCGGACCTGGTTCCTCGGTGGATTTCCGTGGCTGCCGCTGGCGGCGAGCCAGTGGCAGCGCAGCGCGGTGCTGCAAATCGCGGCCTGGACGGGGGCGTGGGGCGTGTCGTTCATCCTGATTATTTTCAACCTCGGGTTTGCCGCATATTTTCACCGCGCGCTGCGCGACGGCCTGCCCAGCCTGCGGCGCCGTCCGCCGGAATTTTTGCTCGCGCTGCTCATCCTGATGTTTGCGACGATCCTGCCGCTGAGCGACACGTTCCACCGCGCGTCGTATGTGCAGCCGCTGGCCAGCGTGGCGATGGTGCAACCGGACATTCCCCAAACGATAAAATGGGATCCGGCGAGCGCCCCGGCGATTCTCGGTGTTTTGGAAAAAGCCACCCTCGATGCCGCGAAGTCGTATCCCGATGTCATTCTCTGGCCGGAGGCGACGACCCCGCTGGCCGCGCGCGGCGACGGGCAGATGCAGGCGTGGGTCGAGTCGCTGGTGAGCCGCGCGCACACCCCTCTGGTGCTCGGCACCATCGCCGTCGAGCACGCCGGCCAGCCCGGCGAGGCGTGGTACAACGCCGCGTGCGTGGTCGACCCGGGCGCGGGGTTGCAGCCGGTTTATTATGCGAAGCGCAAGCTCGTGCCGTTCGGCGAATACGTGCCGCTGCGTCCGCTGCTGGGCTGGTTGAAAAAAATCGTGCCCATCGGCGACGATGATGATGCCCGCGGCCAGGCCGCGCAGCCGCTCACGGTAAACCTGGACCATCGCGTGCTCACGCTCGGCCCGCTCATTTGTTACGAGGATGTTTTCCCGAATCTGGCGCGCGACAACGCGCGGGCCGGCGTGGATGCGCTGGTGGTGCTGACCAACAACGGGTGGTTTGGCGAGGGTGGGGCGGCCTACCAGCACGCGGCGCATTCGGTCTTGCGCGCGGTGGAGACGCGCCGGCCGGTCCTGCGCTGTGGCAACGCCGGCTGGAGCGGCTGGATCGACGAGTTTGGCAATGTGCGCACGGTGCTGACCAACGATGATGGCAGCATCTATTTTCGCGGCACGCAGGCGATGGAGGTGACGCGCGATGCGCGCTGGATCGGCCAGCAGAGTTACTACGTGCAGCATGGCGACTGGTTCATCGGGTGGTGCGCGGTGCTCGCGATGCTCGGCCTCGCCGCGGTATCCGGGCGCCCGCCCGCCTCGCCGCCTGCGTCGGCCGATGAGGCTTAGAGCGGTTTTAAAATTGGTGTAGCCACGAAGGATCACAAAGAACACATAGCTTTGAGCTCTAGGTGATCTTTTGTGGCAAAAACTCCAGCTGGCCGCCTACCAGGCATCCGAGCGGAGGGAACGAGATCCTCGCCGTGATCCAGACGATAGGGTTACGGTTTTATTTAAAATGCTCTAGTAGCGTCCTTGCGAGAACCCATAAGCGACATTGATCGGCGTTGTGCTGGTTTTTGATTGGTTCCAGGCCAAGGCATTGATTGGCTTCTGGACTCGTTTCCGAATCATTCAACGATCTCTGCTTCCCCGGCTTTGACGTAACTGCCTTTGTCGTCAATTTTCCCCCACTCATGAAACTCCATTACTTTCCCAGTCCGGCCGAGACCAACACGCTTTCCACGGAAAAACTCCGCGAGTATTTTTTGATCGGAGGGCTTTTCCTACCGGGCCAGATCACGGCGCACTACACCGACCTCGACCGCATGATCACCGGTGCCGCCCTGCCGACCACGGCGCCGCTCAGCCTGCCGAGCGCGAAGGAAACCGGCACCGCCTTTTTTCTCGAGCGCCGCGAAATCGGCATCCTCAACCTCGGCGCGCCCGGCGTCGTGAATGCCGGCGGGGTGAAATATGAGCTCGGCAACCTCGACTGCCTCTACATCGGCCTCGGTGAAAAAGATGTCACCTTCGAGAATGGCACCGCCGGCCAGGCGCAGTTTTATTTTGTCAGCACGCCCGCGCATGCGAAGTACCCGACGGCCGTTGTGCGCCGCGCCGAGGTGAAGACCGACCCGATTGGCGACCCCACCAAGGCCAACCGCCGCCGGATCAACAAGCTCATCCACCTCGACGGCATCAAGAGCTGCCAGCTCGTGCTGGGTTTCACCGAGTTCGAGCCCGGCAGCGTGTGGAACACCATGCCGCCGCACACCCACAGTCGCCGCACGGAAATCTACCTCTATTTCGACCTGGGCGACAACGCCGTCGTGCACCTGATGGGCGAACCGCAGGCGACGCGCCACCTCATCGTGCGCGACCGTGAAGCCGTGCTCTCGCCTTCCTGGTCAATCCACGCCGGCGCCGGCACGGGCAGCTACCGCTTTGTCTGGGCGATGGGCGGCGACAACCAGGTCTTTTCCGACATGGATCCCGTGCCGATCGCGACCCTGCGCTGAAATGAGCTACCTCGATCAAAAATTCGGGCTGCGGGGCAAAGTTGCGCTGGTCACCGGTTCCTCGCAGGGACTGGGCAAGGCCATGGCCCGCGCGCTCGCGCAGTCGGGCGCGGACGTCGTCATCAATGGCCGCGACGCAGCCAAGCTCGCGCCGGTCGTGAAGGAAATCGAGTTGCTGGGCGTGAAAGCCACGGCCATCACCGCCGACCTCGGCCAGCGCGCCGACGTCGAGCGACTCGTTGCGCAAGCCATCGCCTGGCAGGGCCACCTCGATATTTTGGTCAACAACGCCGGCATCATCCGCCGCACACCCGCGGCCGATTACAGCGATGCGGACTGGGACGCCGTCATCGACGTAAACCTCAACGGGGTGTTCACCGCCTGTCGCGCGGCGGGCAAGCACATGCTCGCCCGTGGTTCGGGCAAGATCGTCAACATCGCGTCGCTGCTCACGTTTTTTGGCGGCATCACCGTGCCGGCCTACGCGGCGAGCAAGGGCGCGGTCGGCCAGCTCACGAAGGCGTTGTCCAATGAGTGGTCGGGCAAAGGCGTGCAAGTGAATGCCATCGCGCCCGGCTACATGCGCACCGACAACACCGCGGCACTCCAGGCCGATCCCGTGCGCTCGAAGGAAATTCTCAGCCGCATCCCGTCCGGACGCTGGGGCGAGGCGGACGACCTGGCCGGCGCGGTCGTGTTTCTCTCCTCGGCGGCGTCAGATTATCTCACCGGCCAGGTGATGGCCGTCGATGGCGGCTGGTGCGCACGTTGAACCGTGAATTTTTTTAACCGCGAATGGACGCGAATGAACGCGAATCAACAGACGCAACGGACAGTGGAATTTTGTCCGATGAGGGTTGTTGCGACGCCAGTCGCAGCGAAAGGCAGCCAAGTATAATTTCTTAAACAATCCCTTTTATTCGCGTTCATTAGCGTCCATTCGCGGTTAAAAACAGAGAATTTTATTAGTGTGCATTAGTGGTTTCACGCTTAGTTCCTCTTTCCATGTCACCCCAAACCCTCGCCTCAAAACCAACCCATTATCGCTGGGTCATCTGCGCCCTGCTGTTCTGGGTAACCACCGCCAACTACATTGACCGTGGCGTGCTCAGCAATCTGTCGCCGGA
>DASYOA010000273.1:0-3291 GCA_036008265.1 Opitutaceae bacterium | reverse complement strand
TCGCGCTCGACCACGGTCTGCGTGGCGATGCCGGCGTGGTCGGTGCCGGGAATCCAGAGCGCGGACTTGCCCTCCTGCCGGGCGCGGCGGACGAGGATGTCCTGCAGCGTGTTGTTCAGCACATGGCCCATCGTGAGCACGCCGGTGACGTTGGGCGGCGGGATGACGATGCTGTAGGGCTGCTTGTCGGCCGCGGGAACGCCGGCAAACGCCTTGGCGTCAAGCCAGGCGGCATACCACTTTTTCTCGACGTCGCGGGGTTCGTAGCTCTTGGAAATCTCGGCCATGGGCGGGTTTGAACCGCCGAAACAACCAGCGCGGCGGCGGCGAAGCAAGCGGGAAGGCGCTCTTGGGCATCGGAAAAGTATCAAGTATCAGGAATACGTGCCCAGGGCTCTCTTGTTACTTGTCACTTGATACCTGTCACTTCGGCCTGCCGGCTTAAATCCCCTCGCCCGCCACGAATTTTGCGTTCACTTTTTCCCCTTTGATGATTGGACGCCTCCAACAGCACGCGCGCGACCGCCTGAACTTCACGGGCGAAGTACCCACGGCCAAGCGCCTCGCCGCCTGCAAAACTTTCCTGCGGCTGGAAAGCTCCATGATCCGCATGCGCCACGATGCAGGGGAGTCCGGCTTGAAGATCGCGCAAGCCCGGGCCGCGATGATCGACGAACTCCTCACGCACCTGTTTGAATATGCGACCAACACCTTCGTGCGCACCCATGGCAAGCTGCCGGAACCGGTCAGCCTGCTCGCGCTCGGCGGCTACGGCCGGCAGGAACTCTGCCCGATGAGCGACATCGACGTGATGTTCCTTTTCCCGAGTAAAATCAAAACGGCCGCTGTCAAGCCACTCCAGGAGGCGCTGACCCTGGACATTCTTTACCTGCTGTGGGACTGCGGCCTGAAGGTCGGCCACTCCACGCGCACGATCGAAGAGGTGTTCGTTGAGGCGCGCAAGGACATGCAGACCAAGACATCGCTGCTCGAGGCGCGACTCGTAGCCGGCTCACCGGGGCTCTACGACACTTTCGCCCAAGCATACCGCACCTTCTACACCACGGAAAACCCCCGCGCCTACCTCGAGGCCCGCGTGCGCGACCAGGCCGCGCGTCACGCGAGGTTTGGCGACACGGTTTTCCTGCAGGAGCCCGACGTGAAAAACGGCGTCGGCGGACTGCGCGATTTCCAGAACGCGCTGTGGATGTCGCGGGTGAAGCTCGGCATCACCGACCTGGCCGAACTCGTGGTGCAAAACTCTTTGCGCCGAAACGAACTGCGCGACTTCCAGCGGGCTTATGATTTTCTCCTGCGCGTGCGCAACGAACTGCACTATCTCACCAAGCGGGCCACCGATCTGCTTGACCTCGCCATCCAGCCGCGGGTCGCGCTCGAGCTCGGCTACACGCACCACGACCCGCTCAGCCGCGTCGAAGGATTCATGCAGGATTACTACCGGAGCGCGCAGACCACCTTCCAGATCTCAAAAATCATCGAAACCCGCCTGGCGCTCACGCTCGCCACGCCCGAAAGCGGCCCCAGTTCATTTCGCGAGGCGCTGCGCGCACGCCGCCGCGACCGCACCAAACGCTTCGATGGATTCGTCCTGCGCGGCCAGGAGCTGGCCGCCGAGCATGAAAAAATCTTCCAGGAGGATCCGGCGCGCTTGATCCGCGTCTTCCGCCACTGCCAGCAACTGGACTGCGCGCCGTCCTTCGCGTTGCAAGGGCTCATCCGCGAATCGGTGCCGCTCATCACCCGCCGCGTCCTGCACTCGCCCGACGCCAACCTCAGCTTTCGCACGATCCTGGAGGAAGCTGGAGCCGTGTTTCCCACCCTCAACCTCATGCATGAGCTCGGCGTCCTCGGCCGTTTCATCCCGGAGTTCGCCGCCCTCACCTGCCTCGTGCAGCATGAGTACTACCATCGCTACACGGCGGACGTGCACACCCTCAGCGCGATCCGCGAGCTCGACCTGATTTTCACCCAAGCCGAGCCAATCACGCTCAAATACCGGGCCGAACTGCACCACACGAGCAGCCCGACGCTGCTTTATCTTATTCTTCTGCTGCACGATATTGGCAAAGCCCGCGGCATCAAGGGCCACAGCGAAAGTGGGGTGCAAATCGCCGGTCCGCTCCTCGAACGCCTGCAGGTTCCCCCAGAAAGCCGTGAGGTTGTTACCTTTATCATAAAAAATCATCTCATTATGGCACGGTTTTGGCAGAAGAGGGACGTAGATGACCCAAAAACTGCTGCTGCATTTGCCGAATTGGTGGACGACGCTGAGAAACTCCGCTATCTCTTCGTTCATACGTTTTGCGACGCCCGCGGCACTGCCGCCAGCCTTTGGAACAGTTATAAAGACGCCCTTCACACCTCCCTCTTCCTGGCAACTCTTGACCGCCTCACCCTTGGCGAGGAAGTTATTGCCCGGTATCTCGAGCGTAAAAAAATGATCCAACAAGAGCTCATCCAGAAAAAAATCCCCGGCATCAGCGCGGACGAAATCACGGCGCATTTCAATTTGCTGCCCGAGCGTTATTTCATCCACACCGACGCGGGAGAAATCGCCCTGCACATCCAGATGGTCAACCGGCTCCTCCGTTCCATCAATGAGGCGGACTCCGTCAACACGCTCAAGCCGGCCATTGACTGGAAGGACGACCTCAACCGCAGCCTCACCGTCGTCAATGTCGTCACCTGGGATCGCGCCGGGCTCTTTTACAAGCTCGCCGGCGCCTTCAGCGTGGCCGGCCTCAACATCCTCGGGGCGAAAGTCCTCTCGCGCGCCGACCACATTGCCATCGACACCTTCCACGTGGTCGAACCCGGCCGCGGCGTGGTGCAAAACCAAAGCGCGATGGACGCCTTCTCCCGCAACGTCGAGGCGGCGCTCGTCCAGAACAAGGATCTCTATCCCGAAATCCTTGCCCAGGCGAAAAAAGTTTCCTCCATCCGCTTTGGCAGCAACGACAGCTCGCCGCTGAATGCCTCGTTTCCGCCCACGGTCGATGTTTACCACGAACTCTCGATGCAACGAACCATCGTCGAGGTCCAGGCCCACGACCAGATTGGTCTGCTCTACCGCCTGGCCAAGGCCATCTATGACCATGGCTTTGACATCACCTTCGCGCGCATCGGCACGGAACGCGGCGTGGCCATCGATACATTCTACATCGAAAGCGCCAATCACGAGCCGACCGAGGATACCGGCCGCCTGCACGCCCTGCGCAACGAGCTCGGCAAAATCATCGCCCCGGCCGAGGCTCCCGCGGCCATCGCGAA
>DASYOA010000272.1:0-4188 GCA_036008265.1 Opitutaceae bacterium | reverse complement strand
TGAGACGAGCCAGTTCGAGCAACAGGTGCGTGCCGTGTGCGGCCTGCCGCTCGGGCCGGTGGGAGTGCGCGAACCGACGGTGATGGTCAACCTGCTCGGCGACCTGTGGCGCGGCGGACGCGAGCCGGACTGGACCGCGATCCTCGCCGAGCCGAAGGCCAAGCTGCATCTTTACGGCCAGCGCGAACCGCGCCCCGGCCGCAAAATGGGTCACTTCACCGTGCGCGCCGCGGACGTGGAAACCGCGCTGGCCAAAGCGCGCGAACTAAAAGCAAAACTGGCTGGGGAATCGTAGCTGTAGGGCAAAAGGTAGGGCGCGCCGTGATGAATTGTTTTGAACAGAAGAACGCGAAGAGCTGTTGGTTTTTCTGTATTAAACGGAAAAACCGAGCTTGCTTGGAAATTTTATGCAAGCCGACACCGGTCTTTTCGTTCCCTTTGCGACCTTCTGTGAAAATTGTCTTGGAAAAAGCCGCGGCGCGCCCGGCGGTCGCGCCCTACCATGTTTAGTCAGGTGCTTTCTCGATCTTCTGTTCAAAACAATAGACGACGGTCTGTGCTTACTGGGAGGCTAGATGTTCCTTTTCGGAAACGCCTGTAGTCGTCGGGCGCGGCGAGATTGATCTCTGGGTTAAAAAACGATCGGGACAGAGCGGCTGAAATCTATCTCAACCTCGCCGGCATTGTGCTCCCAGTTGATGGAGGGGAAGCCGCTGCGGGGTGCGGGTAGTCCGAGAATTATTCTTTTGCGCGCGCCCGCTGGGGATCGCGCGCTGACACCGTCGGTGAGCGTGATGCCGCTGATGGCGACCTGTCCCAATCCGCGCACGGCGATGCGCAGCCGTGCATCAGTCGTATCAACCGGCACGGAGATTTCCCGGACGATTTTGGCGCGGGGTTGGGCGGCGGCGGCTTTGAACTCGATCGTGAACATGCTGTGCAGCTCTTTCCATGAACCGTCGGGGCCTTGTTGCTCGACGACGATTTTTTGCAGGGCGGGCGCGAAATTGTGCACGGCAAACTGCAAGTGCCAGCGGCCGCAGACCGGCGTCGTGCCCTGGGCCAGCGCGGGTTTTTTCAGCGCGCGCCGCAGCCAGGCGCGCCAGGCCCGCAGTCGCTGCGCATCGCGGGTGAGTATTTCCTCGTTGGGGCCGTGCTGCCGTGGATCGCGCGAGCGCCGCCACATCGTGCGCGCGGCCCGGCGTGCCTTTTTTAATGCTGGTTCGAACTGGGCCGCCTCGCGTCCGGCCTGGGCGAGGACTTTTGCCGCGAGCTGAATTCTTTTCCCGGCGAGGTGGCGCCGCGCCAGGAAAACCGCTTGGGCGGCGACGCGCACGAACTGGTCGCGTTGCGCGAGATAGTGACGGAACTGCAGGCTCGCGCCGAGTGCGGGCGGTAGCCCGGCCGCCGATTTTGCCAGCGCGCGCAGCGCAGATTCCTCGCGCGCGTAGGTTGCGGCTCGCGCGCCGCCTGCGGTGAGCAAGGTCGAATCCGTCGCTAACACGTTCCAACGGTCGTTGATCTGCCAGCGGGGATAACCGCTGAACGGAAATTTGTCCGCGGCCAGGGCTGCGCGCGCGACGGATTTTCCTGCGCGGCCAAACACCCGCTCGAATCCCCGTGCGAGCATCTTGCCCGGTTCGGTGATGTGCGGCTCGAGCCACAAGCACGCGGCTGCGGCATCGATCGCGGTCGTGAGTTCGATCGCAAGGCGGTTTGGCTCCCATGAGCTGACGAGAAACCCGGCGGCGCCGGTGCGGTGGGCGTAGCGCCACCACGACTTAATGTTTTCCAGTCGCTCACTGAAACTGGGCAGCGGCTCCCAGCGGAACGCGCCGTTCATCGGGCAGCCGTAAAAGGCGATGCCGTGTTGCTTGAAGCGCGTGGCGAGATCGGCTTCGGCGAAGTTGAACAGCTCGACGCGTGGCCGGCGCGGGAAGGGATAATAATACCATTCGAAGGCGACGACGTCGCGCGGCAGCTGGGCGATGGCCTCGGGAATGTAATAAAACATGTCGGCCCACAGGGCCAGGCGCAGGCCGAGTTGGTTGGTGAGCGTGTGCAAGCGGGACACGTGACCAGCGAAATGCGCAGCCAGGCCGATGCGCGCAATTTCTTCGCGGCAGCGCGGGCATTTCCCGATATGGAATGATTCGTCGAGGCCGGTGTGCACGAGCCCGGCGGTGCAGAAGGGCGCGATGTCGCGCAGCAGTTTTTCCGCAACCTCGAGCATGCGCGGATGCAGCGGGCAGACCTGTCCGCGCTCCAGCGGTGATCCGTCGGGCGCGCGCAGTTCGTTGAGATCGCGCAGCTCGGGCGTCTTGATCAGGTATTGCGTGTGGCCGAGCAGGTTGACGATGGGCACGACGCGAATGCCAACGCGGGTGGCGGCCTCGACAAGACGTGCGAATTCTTTTTGCGAATAGGCATCGCGCCGCGCCACGCCGGGCAGGCGGGGAAATTCCACCGCATCCTCGAGGTGGAGATAAAGTTCCTCGTAACCCCAGTCCGCGTAGCGCGGCAGCCACTTCAGCAGAAAATCCAACCGTTCAACCTGGCGGGCGAGGTCCCACTGAAAAGCACGGACCGGCCGGCGATGAATGTTTTCTTTTTTTGTCATTCTGAGAACCTCAAGCAAACCACGGCGCGGCTTGCGTCGAAGAACTGTTGGCAAGGTAGGGCGCGTTATCCCTAACGCACCGATTGGCCGCGGTTAAAATCAAACCCGACGAATTAGGGATAATCCGCCCTACCGGCGCTACCGCGCCAAAGCCCAGCGGCAATTGATGTGTGTTCATTGGCAGCGTAGCGAGGAATCCCCGCAAACTTGTTCGTCAAAGGCGAGCCCAACTGCCGCCCCCTTCTCGCAACCCGGCCTTAACGATTCCTTAATGTATCCGCTGCAGGTTTTTATTAGACTATGTGACGGGATGCGTTACACTGTGCGCAGCAGTCCCAAGTCATATTGGCACATGAAATTCATCGCCAAAGAATCCCGCGCCTTTGAGTTCTGTTTCATTGAACTGGATTATACGCTGGTCCGGGTGGAGGAATTGGCGGGTGAAGTGACGATCCGCGCCACCGCCAATACTTTTTCGGATCACCGCAAGGCATGCTTTGTCCGCGAACTGGCGGCGGAGGGCTTCATTCCCGATGACTATCGGTGGTTCTCGCTGACCGGCCCGGAAGCCTACACCCGGGGCGTGCGCTGGCTGGTGGATTTTTCCTGGTTGAAGTTGGACGAAGCCCTCATTGCCAGGACGAACCGCCTGGTCCGGCGGCTTATTTTGCCGGCAGTCCTGTTATGGTTGCTCTTCATCTACCTTATTTATCCGGGCCAAGGTAAAGCCGGTTCGTCACGGTTTGCAGATCGGGAATCATCCGCCGCCCATGCCTCCGCGGTTTTATTGTAGGGTGTGGCTTTAGAGCATTCTCGATTTAGATAGATTATATGAGGTGGAGCGCGTCGTCCCTGCCGCGCTCAAATGGAAAATCCGAAATGAACGCGTCGGGACGACGCGTTCCACCTTTAATCCCATTCGAGCGTGAGGCTGTACGAAAGTGATGTCTCTTGGCTCAACCGCGCTTTTGCGCGATGAGCTGCTCGAGCTTCACGATGTCGGCCGAGAAGACGCGGATGCCCTCGGAGGTTTTCTCGGTGGCCATGGCGTCTTCGTTGAGCGCAAAACGGAAGGCTTTCTCGTCGAAGGTGACTTTCTTGAAGTCGCCGTCCTTGGCGGTGTCGGGGTTGAGCTTGCGGACCACCGGATCGTTCGAGGCCTTGAGTTCGCCGAGGAGCGAGGGACTGATGGTGAGCAGGTCGCAGCCGGCGAGTTCGAGGATTTCGTCCTTGTTGCGGAAGCTCGCGCCCATGACCTCGGTCTTGTAGCCGAACTTTTTGTAGTAGGTGTAGATTTTCGCGACGGAGGTTACGCCGGGATCTTCGTGGCCGGCATAAGTCTTGCCGGTGCTCTTTTTATACCAGTCGAGAATGCGGCCGACGAAGGGCGAGATAAGGCGGACGCCGGCTTCGGCGCAGGCGACGGCCTGCGGGAAGGAGAAGAGCAGGGTGAGGTTGCAGTTAATTCCTTCCTTCTGGAGTTGCTCGGCGGCCTTGATGCCTTCCCAGGTCGAGGCGACCTTGATGAGGATGCGCTCGCGGCCGATGCCGGCTTTTTCGTAAAGGCC
>DASYOA010000271.1:0-2934 GCA_036008265.1 Opitutaceae bacterium | reverse complement strand
CAAATCGTTGACCAGGGCCCTGGGGCCGACGGGCCCGGGCAAGATTGCGGCCTCGTCTGGCAGCGGAGGCGGAGGGACCGCGGCATCGGGGGAAAACTCGGGAAAATCGCCGAGTGTTTTCCAGGCCTCATCTTCGCCATGCTTTTTTGCCTTGGTCTGGAGATTGGCGCGGCCGTTGGAGATCCAGGCATTTATCTGCGACGCAGGCACGGGCCCGTATTCTTTGCCATCACCACCGATGATCGTGAACATGGGATAAAGTCTGCAGCAAGGCCTGCCGTGGTCAACTGCCGGTGGGGTTTGGGCAAATGGCGAATGACGAAGACCGAATGGCGAATGACCAGAGTCCAGCGATCATTCGGAATTCGTCATTCGGGCTTCGTCATTTCTGTCTTTGAAAAAAGACAGAGGCAATTCCCGCCATTCCCCCGGTGCGAGTCCGCCGAGATCGAGCGGGCCGAAGTGCGTGCGATGCAGGCCCGTGACTTCGCAGCCCTGGCTCGCAAACATGCGGCGCACTTGATGGTAGCGGCCCTCGGTGAGCGTGAGTTCGGCGGTGCGTGCGTCGCACCAGCGCAGGGCGGCGGGTGCGCAGGGTTTATCCTCGCCGGCCAGCACGAGCGTGCCGCCGGCAAAAAGCGCGGACAGTTCCGCCGCGCGCGGTGGCGGCACGTCGCCATTGAGCGTGGCGGCGTACACTTTGGCCACTTTGTGTTTCGGCGAGGTGAGCCGGTGCACGAGCGCGCTCTGGTCAGTGAGGAGCAACAGGCCGCTGGTGTCCTTGTCGAGCCGGCCGATGCTGGTCACGGGCGGATGGCGCGCCAGCCAGCGTGGCGGCAGCAGGCCGTAAATGCCCGGGCCTTCGTGTGGGTCGTGCGAGCAAACGAGGCCAAGGGGCTTGTTGAGCAGCAACAGCAGGCCGCCGGGATGATCGAGCGCCGCGCCATCCACGAGCACGTCGGCGGGGGAAACTTTTTCACCGGCATCCCCGGCGCGCGCCCCGCGCACGGTCACATGGCCAGCGTCGATGAGCGCATGCACCGTGCGGCGCGAGCCGTAGCCCAGGCTGGCGAGGAGTTGGTCGAGGCGAGGCATTGTGGCGGTAGCAAGTAACAGGTGGCAGGTAACAAGTATCAAGATCATGGTCCTGCCGAAAATCCCAAACGCCAAACTCCAAATCCCAAACAAATCGCCCAAAACGAAAATTTCCAAATTGCAGAATTCTTTGGCCTTTGGAGATTGGCGTTTGTGATTTTCGCCCCGTGGTGCCCGCGGGGCGCGAGAATAGTCTCGGCAAGGGCGCCGGCTTGTGGGATGGGTTGACGGTTACGCTCAAAATTTATGGCCCTCTTTGAATACAAAGTCATCACCAGCGGAAAAGGCGGCTTCGCCTCGCCCGTGTTGCTGGAAAAATTTCTCAACGATCTCGGCAAGGAAGATTGGGAAATCATTGAATTTCGCACCCAGCCCGACAATCCGCTGGCTTTCTCCGGCCTCGCCCGGCGTCCGACGCAGCGCGACTGGACCCTCGAGGACGCCGCCGCGGCCGCCGCGCGCACCGAGGTGGAAAAACTGCGCGCCGAATTTGCGGCGAAGTTCAAGGCCGGGACCTCCGGCGGATCTTCCGGCACGGAAAAAGGCGAGGAGGCCGCCGCGGCCGACGACAATATTCATAACGACGACTCGATTCGCCGGCCGCGCGACACCGAGCGCGATCTCGATCCGACGGCGACGGAAGACGAGGCCGGCGGCGGGACCTTCGAATTGCCCGAGGAAGAAGAGCTGCCGACGTTTTTCGATGCCATCCGCCCGCACATGCGGCGCAATCAGCGCGGCCCCGGCCTGAGCGTGAGCATCGAGTACCTGGTGAAAAAATTCGACATGCTCGAAAACGATCTCGTGGGCGCACTGAAGGAGTGCGGCCTGGTCATCCCTGCGGGGGAGAACGAGCCGCCGGCTTATGTCGAATACGATGGCGACCTTTACTGGATAAACATCAACCGGCAGAGACAGCTTTTCATCAACACGCGCGAGAAGCCGCGTCCGATGTTTCGCACGGTGCAGGCGCAGCGCGTCGGCGCCGGCGCGGTCGAGGAGCCGGCCGTCGAGCAAAAATCCGAACCTCCAGCCAGAACGGATTCGCCGGCTAAAATGGATGCACCGTCCGCGCCGGTGACAGCCGGGCCGGAGTTGCTCGACAAATTACGCCCGTTGATGCGCCGCAGCCGCGGAGGCTGGTCCGGCAGCATCAGTTTCCTGGCCCGCGCGCTCAAACACAGCGAAGCCGATCTCAACGCCGCGTTCGCGGCGCTCGGCCTGCGCCTGCCCGAGAGCGGCAGCGGCGAACGGGCCGCCCAGGTCGAGCTCGGCGATTACGTTTACTGGCTCAACCGGGACGGTCGCGGCAATTTGTGGATCAATGTGTCCGGGAAACGGGAAAACGAACCCGCCGCCGCAAACGAAGCCCCGGTCGCGCCGGAGCCGTCACGCGAACCCGCGCCGGCAGCCGCCGCCGTTTCGCCGGGCGCCCTGGCTGGGGTGCGTCTGCTGTTGAAAGAGACGAAAACCGGCGCAGTCGCCGGTAAAGTGGAGCGGCTCGCGGAGGAGCTGGGCAAATCGCCGGCTGAATTCCTGGCGACCCTCACCGGCGCGGGACTGCAGGTGCCGGAAAAGGCGCGCGAGAAGCCGGTTTTCGTCGAACACGCCGGGGAAATTTTCTGGCTAAATAAAAATGCCAAGGACGAATTGTGGCTCAATGCCAAGGCGTCGAAGTTTGCTGACGGAAGCGAAGGCGAAAAAAAATCCAGACGTCCGCGGCCGAAGAAAAAAGAAACCGCGTGAATCATCTCTTGCCTTGGGGTGTTTTCAAACTGGCCCGGCGTCGTGAAGCATGTCTTTTATGTCGTTGTAGGAGCCGGCTTGCAGGCGACATTG
>DASYOA010000270.1:0-2597 GCA_036008265.1 Opitutaceae bacterium | reverse complement strand
CCGCCATAATTGCGGACCTTGCTGATCAAGGCGAAGGAGCACTCGCGGCGCTCTCCGCCGGCTTCCACGGTGAACTGCCCCAAGCGCTTGCCCAGCAGGCTCCATCCGGCCACCCAGTATGCCAGTTTCCCGACGCGCGCTTTGATGGCGGCGTTCACGTTATAGACGATATGGGCATCCAGACCGATGCCGGCCATCAGCATGAAGTGGCGGTCCACGCGCCCGCTATCGCAAATCAGCCGGCCCACGGGAATGCGTTGCGGCCGGCATTCTTCCAGGCGTTCCGCCACGCGCTCCAGCCGGGCGCCCAGCTTCATTTCCATGGCCAGCACATTGGCCGTGCCTGCCGGCAAAATGGCCAGCGGAACGCGACTCGGCACCATGCCCTCCACCACTTCGTTGATGGTGCCGTCGCCGCCCGCCGCGATAATCAAGGCAGCGCCGCGAGCGATGTGTTCGCGCGCGATGGCTCCAGCGGTGCCCGGACCGGTAGTGGGGGCGACCGTAACGGTGTGGCCGTTTCGTTCCAGAATCCCCACGGCGCGGTCCAGGAGCGCCATTCCGCGGCGTCCGAATTTGCCGGCCCGGGGATTGTATATAAGGACAGTGTTGCGGTATTGGGTAATGGTTTTTCTCCGCGGGCCTCGTTTAGATTATAGTTGAGAGTTCCATGAAAGATCCCCGGGTGGAAGTGGAGAAATTGCGCCGTGAATTGCGCCGGCATGAGCACTTGTATTACGTCCTCGACCAACCCGAGATCAGCGATGCTGAATACGATGCTTTGATGGCCCAGTTGCGCGGCCTCGAGGAACGCCACCCCGAACTCGCCGCTGCCGATTCCCCCACTCAGCGCGTGGGCGGCAAACCGCGCGAGGGATTCGTCAAGGTGCCGCACAGTTCCGCCATGCTCAGCCTGGATAACGCGCTCAACGAAGCGGAACTGCGCGCCTTCGATGCGCGCGTGCGCGAACTGCTGGCCGGCGCCCATTTCCGCTACGTGACCGAGCTGAAGATGGACGGCCTTTCCATGGCCGCGCACTATCGCGCGGGCCGCTTCACGCAGGCGGTTACCCGCGGCGATGGCAGCGTGGGCGAAGATGTCACCGAGAATGCCCGCACCATTCGCTCCTTGCCCCTGAGCGTCGAGACCAAGCTGGGCGATTTGGAGGCGCGCGGCGAAATCGTCATGAACCGGAAGGCCTTCGAGCGGCTCAACCAGGACCGCGATGAGAAAGGCCTTTCGCGTTTCGCCAATCCGCGCAACGCCGCCGCCGGCTCGCTGCGCGTGCTCGAGCCGCAGATCACAGCGTCGCGCCGCCTCGAATATTACACGTACTTTTTGCTCACCGAAGGCCGCCCCGCAATGGACAGCCACTGGGCATCGCTCGAGGAACTGGTGCGCCTGGGCTTCAAAGTAAACCCGCACCGCCGCCTTTGCCACACGGTGGACGAAGTGCTGGCTTTTTGCGCCGATTGGGAGGCGCGCCGGGAGCAATTGCCCTACGAGATCGACGGCGTGGTGGTCAAGGTCGACTCGGTGGCGCTGCAGCGGCAATTGGGATACACCGCCAAAGCGCCCCGCTGGGCCATCGCCTACAAATATCCCGCCCGCCAGGCGAAGACGACGGTCCTCGGCATCGAAGTGCAGGTGGGACGAACAGGGGCTGTCACCCCGGTGGCCCTTCTCGATCCCAAGGAAGTGGGCGGCGTAACAGTGGCGCGCGCCACGCTGCACAACGAGGATGAAATCGAGCGTCTGGGCTTGCAGATCGGCGACGAAGTGGTGATTGAACGCAGCGGCGACGTAATTCCCAAAGTGGTGCGCGTGAGCGCACAAGGCTCGAAGCGGACTCCATTTCAGATGCCCACGACGTGCCCGATTTGCGGCGGCGCGGTGGTGCGCGAGGAAGGCGAGGCGGCCAGCCGCTGCATCAATATCAACTGTCCCGCGCGGCTCAAGGAATCGATTCTGCATTTTGCCTCGCGCGGAGTGATGAATATCGATGGCGTGGGCGACGCGCTGGTGGATCAGCTGGTGGATCGCGGCTTGGCCCACAGTGTGGCCGACCTGTACTCGCTCACTATGGAGCAATTGCTCTCGCTCGAGCGAATGGGCCCGAAATCGGCGGCCAATGTGTTGCGCAATATCGAAAAATCCAAGCGCAATCCGCTGCCGCGCGTGCTCGGCGCCCTGGGCATCCGTTTCGTGGGGGAGCGCACCGCGGTTTTTCTGGCGGAGGAGTTCGGCAGCATGGACGCTATCGCCGCCGCGGCGGTGGACGAATTGCAGCGCGCCTCGGAAGTGGGACCGAAGGTGGCAGAAAGCGTCTTCAATTTCTTTCATGAGCCACACAACCGTGAGTTGATAGACCGGCTTCGTGACGCAGGTCTGCAATTCACATATGAGTCCACGCGCCCCAAAGGCGGACCGCTTAAAGGCCTTACGTTCGTGCTCACTGGGACCCTGCCGACGTTGAGCCGGGAACAGGCTAAGGAACTGATCGAGAGCGCCGGCGGAAAGGTCAGCGGGTCGGTAAGCAAGAAGACCGCCTACGTGGTAGCGGGTGCAGACGCCGGCACCAAGCTGACGAAAGCGG
>DASYOA010000269.1:0-2213 GCA_036008265.1 Opitutaceae bacterium | reverse complement strand
CTCCGGGATGGGCAGCGTATCGATGGCCGCCCGCCGAAAAAAGCCAAACCGGCCCTCGGCGATGTCGCTCGGCAACGAGGGGATGGGCTTCTTGCAACGAAATAAAAATAACAGCCAGTGCGATTCGCCCTCGTAGGCTTTCTCGGCGATCATGGCGAAAAGGTGGAGGTCGCAGTGGGCGACGGTGAAACCGGTTTCCTCGTGCGTTTCCCGTGCGGCGCACTCGAACGGCGATTCCCCGGTCGCGGTTTCAAGCTTGCCCCCGATGGGGCTCCACACGCCGAGGTTGGGCGGCTTCGCGCGCAAAAGCAGCAACTGCTCGCCCGCGGCGTTTTCCAGGAAAACGAGCACGGCGATCTTGTAAGGATAGGGAACGGTCATCGGAAAAAACTCAGGGCATGACGGGTTGCGCACAATCTTTTTTCCACGGATTGCGCTGATGACCGCGGATAAGCTTCTCCACATCCGTGTTTATCCGCGCTATCCGCGGAGAAAAACAGCATCAGTCAGCGTCCATTCGCGGTTTCCCGCTGCATCGTTACGGATGAGGTCGATTTTGGGTAGTGGTACGTTTTGGGTATTTACCTATCTGCATTAGGTTGTGGGCGGGGTGTCCTCACCCCGCCCACAAGTTAAAACGTACCACGGCCCGATTTTGAGGTTTGCCATGTGGAGCCACAAGCCTTGGCTCCGCATCCATGGCGAAATGGCTTCTCATCGATGGTTTCAACCTCGCGTACCGCTGCTTCTTCGCGATCCCCGAGCTGACGCGGGCCGATGGTTTTCCGACCAACGCGCTGCACGGCTGGGTGAAGTCGCTGTGGATGCTTGATGACCAGGAGAAGCCCGCCGGCGCGCTGGTGTTTTTCGACCTTGGCGGCGCGCAGGACCGGCTTGCGCTGCACCCCGAATACAAGGCGCAGCGCGAGGAAATGCCCGAGGCGCTGGTGAAACAGCTGCCGTATTTGAAGCAGCTGACGCGGGCCATGGGCTACGCCGGTATCGAGCAGGATGGTGTCGAGAGCGACGATTTGCTCGCATCGGAAGCGGTGGCGCTGGCCCGCGCCGGGCACGACGTGCTGATCGTGAGCTCGGACAAGGATTTTGCCCAGATTGTCGGAGACAAAATCACCATCATGCTGCCGCCGCCCTCGGCCAATCCGAAGCTCGGCTGGCGACGGCGCGATGCGGCCGGCGTCATGGAAAAATTCGGCGTGCCGCCGGCGCAGATCGCCGACTATCTCGCGCTCGTCGGGGATACGTCGGACAACATTCCCGGCCTCAGCGGGGTCGGCCCGAAGACCGCGGCGAAGTGGCTGCAGGAATTTGGCAGCCTCGAAGGCATCTTGGCGCACACGGGCGAACTCAAGCCCGAGCGTTTTCGCGAGCCGGCGCTCGCCGCGGCGGAAAATCTCCGCCGCAACTTGAAGCTCACGACGCTCAACCTCGCGCTGCCGACCTTCTCCGCGCAAAAGGCGGCGCCGCAGCCCGGGGAAATTTTCCGCCTGCTCGGGGAACTTGAGATGAAAGGCAGCCTGGCCGAGGCGCGCACGCGTTACAGCGGCCAGGCGGAATTGTTTTAGGGTAGGGCTGATTGCAATTGTAGCCGGGGTCGTTGACCCCGGCCCGGCCTCAGCGAGGCCGGCTACATCTAGAGGCAATGATTTTGCGGGGTGAGGGCACCCCGCCCACAAAAATTTCCTAAAACTGCTCGGCCATGGCCACGGCTTTGAAGAGTGCGGAGGCTTTGTTGATGGTTTCCTGGTATTCGGCCACGGGATCGGAGTCGGACACGATCCCGCCACCGGCCTGGATATAAATTTTGCCATCTTTGAGCAACGCGGTGCGGAGCGTGATGCAGGTGTCCATGTTGCCGTCGTAGCCAAAGTAGCCGAGCGCACCGGCGTAAAAGCCGCGCTGCACCGGTTCCTGCTCGGCGATGATCTGCATGGCGCGGATTTTGGGCGCACCGCTGACTGTGCCGGCGGGGAAAGTCGCGCGCATGAGGTCGAAGGCGGTTTTGTCGGGCGCGATGTGGCCTTCGACCTGCGACACGATGTGCATGACGTGCGAGTAGCGCTCGACGATCATGAACTCGGGCACCTGGATCGAGCCGTAGTCGCAGACGCGGCCGATGTCGTTGCGCGCGAGATCCACCAGCATGAGGTGCTCGGCGCGCTCCTTGTCGTCGGCGAGCAGCTCCTTTTCGAGCG
>DASYOA010000268.1:0-1681 GCA_036008265.1 Opitutaceae bacterium | reverse complement strand
GCCGAGGAGGACGTGAAGGACGAAAAGGGCAACGTCGAGAAACGCACCGTGCTGCGCTTCAGCCCGCGCCTCGCGCCGATCAAGGTCGCCGTGCTCCCGCTGATTAAGAACAAGCCTGAGCTCGTGGACGTCGCCGAAAAGCTTTATCGCAAGCTCAAGCGCAAGTGGAATGTCTTCTACGACGAAACCGGCAATATCGGCAAACGCTACCGCCGGCAGGACGAGGCCGGCACGCCATGGTGCGTCACGATCGACTTCGAGACGATCGAGAAAGACGGCACCTTCACCCTCCGCGAACGCGACACCATGCAGCAGAAGCGCATTAGTGAGGCCGAGCTGTTCGCCCTGCTGGAAGAAAAAGTTTATTGAGCCCGGTTTTGGAAGCAGACCTTTTCTCTGTCATTCCGAGCCGTGCGAGGAATCTCATTCTTTCGTTGAAGCCCAATCGAGATTCCTCGCACGGCTCGGAATGACAAGGTGCAGGACGGCCACCCGCCTCCTAATACTTACCTGAATTTCGAAAGATACGCCTGGGGGCCGCTGCCGGGTTCGTAGCCGCTCTGCCGCGTGATTTCCCGCCCCGAGGAATCCATCACCAGAAGCGTGGGGAAACCATCCACGCTAAATTGCTGCGCCAGCGCGTCGTTCTGTTGCTTCAGATCCGGAGGCAGTTCCGTTGAGCGAGGGAAGTCGATGCGCACGAGGACGTAATCCTTGGCGAAATCCTTGAATGCATCGGTGTTCAGAACCTCGGCCTCGAGCAGTTTGCAGTAACCGCACCAGTCCGAGCCGGTGAAATCGAGCAGCAGTTTTTTGTTTTCGCTGGCCGCCTGTTGCCTGGCCGCGGCCATATCGGTCAGCCACGTATCATTGGGGGCCCGGGGCGCGTTGGCGGCAGCTGCATTGACCGGGTTTCCGCCGGCGTGAATCTTCACGGTGCGGAACACCATCACGATCGCCAGCATGGCCAGGGCGCAAATAATCAGCAGGTTTTTCATGGGGGTAAACCACAGTCTAGCCCTCGAAAATAAAAATGGTCAAACGCGATTGCCTGCAGCTTATTAAGAAGCGCTCATGGATCGTTATCAACAGGCTCGTGAATTGATCGATGCCGCGCATGCGGCGGACCCGCGCCGCGCGGACGACGGCCGGCCGGCGGAACTCGCCTATGCCGATCGCATGGAGGCGTGGGTCGCCCGGCTCGGGCCCGATGCGCCGCCCTTGCTCCGGCTCGCCGCGCGTTGCCAGCACCTCGAGCGCTGGAGCGTGCCGCGCGCGTCCTTCGCGCTCGACCGGCCCGGTTACCACGCCTGGCGCCGCTCACTCTATATAAAGCAGGCCGAGCGGGCGCGCGAACTCCTCCTCCAAGCCGGCGTGCCTGCCGCCGAAGCCGGGGAGGTCGCCACCTGGGTGTCGAAGACCGCCCTCAAGACAAATCCCGGGAGCCAGGCCCTGGAGGACGCGGCCTGCCTGGTGTTTTTGGAAAACGAAATCAGTGCGTTCGCGACGCAGCATGCCGATTACCCGCGCGAGAAATTCGTCGATATTTTAAAAAAAACCTGGCGCAAGATGAGCCCGCGCGCGCAGGAGCTGGCCCACGCGCTTGCCCTCCCGCCCGCCATCGCCATGCTGGTCCGGGAAGCCGCCGCCGGCGGAAACTAGGGCGGTTTTTAAATTGGTG
>DASYOA010000267.1:0-4620 GCA_036008265.1 Opitutaceae bacterium | reverse complement strand
AGGCGGCCAAGCAGTGCGGCAACCCATGGCTGCCGGAAATCCTCCCGGTGCAAAATGCCACGGCGTTCATGGAAGCGGCGCGCGGCTACGACCTGAAGCTCATCGCCAGCCTTCAGCCCGGCGCGAAATCATTGAAAAGCGTGCTCACCGCGTTCTCCGCGGCAAACGGTCGCGCCCCGAAAAATGTCCTCTGGCTCGTCGGCCCCGAAGGCGACTTCACGACGGCCGAGATGAGCGTGAGCAAATCGGCCGGCTTCGAACCCATCACCCTCGGTCCGCTCGTCCTGCGCTGCGAGACCGCGGCGATTTATGCGCTCAGTGTGCTGAGCTACGAGCTGCAAAGCGCCGCCGTTTGATGGCAGCGCAGTCGAGAGTCCAGAGCTGAGAGTTGAGAGACCGGATACTGAGGTGGAACGCGGCGTCCCGACGCGTTCCATTTGAATCTTTCATTTGAGCGCGTCGGGGACGCCGCGCTCCACCTTTAAATTGCACAATGTAGGTCGGGGTTTATCCCCGACACGTCGGGCGTAATCCGCCTTCGCTAAAGCTACGGCGGGACAAGAGCCCGACCTACGGGAAAAGGTCAACTCACCAAACCAATAATCCCCCGGCGAAGGTCAGGCCGGCGCCGACGCTGCAGAAAATGATTTTATCGCCGGCGCGGAAGATGCCTTCTTCCGCCGCCCAGCCGAGCGCCATCGAGACCGAGGCCGCGCTGGTGTTGCCGTATTTGGCGATGGTCACCACGAATTTTTCGTAGGGGATGCCGACGCGTTTGCTCACCGCGAGGAGGATGCGTTCGTTGGCCTGGTGCGGCACGATCCACGCGATGTCCTCGGGCTTGAGCTTGTGGCGCACCAGCGTCGCCTCGATCAGGTCGCCGAAGCCGATGACGGCATTGCGAAAGACCGCGGCCCCATTCATCTGGATATAAAATTCGTCGCGATCATGCCCGCCGGGATGCGGAAACGGCAGCGTCGCGCCGCCGCCGGGACGCTGGATGGCGGTGAATTGGGTGGCGTCGCCCGAAAGCGCCATGCGGCCGAGGCGGTGGCCGCCGGGAGAATCCGTGAGAATGGCCGCGCCTGCGCCGTCGCCAAAGAGGAACGCGGTGGCGTGATCTTTCGGGTTGGTGATGCGGGAGAGCAACTCGGCGGTGACGACAATGAGATTTCTCGCCGTGCCGCCGCGGATGAACGTGCGGCCGACCTCGAGCGCGTAGAGCCAGCCGGCACAGGCGGCGTTGAGATCAAAGGCCAGGGCCCGCGGAATGCCGAGTTGCTGCGCGAGCGCACTGGCCATCGACGGCACGGGCTGGTCGGGTATCAGCGTAGCCATGATGACGCCGTCGATGCGGCTCACATCCATTCCCGCCTGCGCGAGCGCATGCTGCACGGCGGTAACGGCGAAACTCGTGGCGGTCTCGCCCTCGGCCGCATAGCGGCGCTCGCGGATGCCAGTGAGCTTGATGATTTCTGCCTCGGTCTTGTCGGGAAATTCTTTCAATAGCTCGCTGTTGGGCATCACGGCCTTCGGCACGGCATAGCCGACACCCGCGATGCAAACGGTCTCCACCGAGCGCGGATCCCAGCCGGTTGTGACGCTGGAAGATCCTGCCTCGCGAACCGGAGCTTTTGGTGTGTGCGCGCCGTTTTTATGTTCTTTGAGATAGCGCGTGATGTCGTCGCCCGAAATGACGCCGCCGGGACCCGTGCCAGCGAGGTCGGTGATCGTCGCCGGGGCAAAACCGGCTTCCTCGGCGAGCTTGCGCGCGCGGGGAGTCCACTGCGCGCCAGGGCGCGCAATTTCAGATTTCAAATTTAAGATTTGAGATGGAGCGGGCGCCTTGGGCTGGTCGGCTGTCTTTTCCAATTTTGCGATTTCCACTTTTCGCTTTTCAGCCCCTTTAGCTTCAAGATGCCTCAGGCTCGTATCGGAGGTCTGGATGCGCAGGAACGGAGCGCCGCTGGCCACGATGTCGCCGGCTCGGCCTTTGATTTCGGTGATGACGCCGTCGCAGGGCGCCTCAAATTCGAAAACCGATTTATCACTTTCGAGCTCGGCGATTTTTTCGCCCTTGGCGATGTGCGCGCCGGGCTGCACCTTTAGGTCGATGACGGTGAGTTCGTTGACCGTGGCGCCCATCGAGGGCATCGGCACGTCGATGAGAAACGTTTCCATAAGACTGGGTTTTGGCCGGAGCTTTGGGTTTTAAAACAAAAGGGTCAAGGCGGGGCGTGGGTCAGTTTAAAAATGGAGAAAGCTCCCTGGGCAAAAGCATTTTATAATGTGGGCGGGGTGAGGGCACCCCGCCCACAGATATTAGCTTCCTCGCACCGTTTTCCAAATTGCCAGGCAACTCGCGATGAGTGCGGGCATTTCGCCGAGGGGAATCTGGCTGGGACCATCGCTGATCGCTTCTTCGGGCTTCGGATGGGTTTCGATAAAAAGTCCGTCGGCGCCGGCCGCGAGCGCGGCGCGGGCGAGCGGCGGCACGAACTCGCGCTGGCCGCCGCTTTTTCCGCCGGCCGCGCCGGGGAGCTGCACGCTGTGCGTGGCGTCGAAGACGGTGGGGAATCCGTTTTGCTTCATGAGCGCAAACGAGCGCATATCCACGACGAGGTTTTGATAGCCGAAGGTTGAGCCCCGCTCGGTCTGCCAGATTTCCTTGGCGCCGCCTTCGCGCAGTTTGCCGGTGACAAAGGGCATTTCCTGCGGCGAGAGAAACTGGCCTTTTTTCACGTTGACCACGCGGCCGCTGGCGGCGGCCGCGAGCAGCAGGTCGGTCTGGCGGCAGAGAAACGCGGGGATCTGCACGACGTCACAGACCGCGGCGATCGCCGGCACTTGCTGCGTCTCGTGCACGTCGGTGAGCACGGGAAAGCCGTAGTCCTTCTTCACCAGCGCGAGAAGCTTCAGGCCCGCTTCAAGGCCGGTGCCCCGTTCGCCGGCAAGCGAGGTACGGTTGGCCTTGTCGAACGAGGCCTTGAACACGATGCGCAGCTCGGGATGTGCGCGGCCGACCTCAATCAACTTTTCCGCGACGGCGCGGCAGACGCGCTCGTTTTCGAGCGAGCACGGGCCAGCGATGAGCAGGAGTTTTTTGGGATCGAAAATCATGGGATGGGTGGCAATGACGAATTCCGAATGGCGAATGACGAATGAACAATCCAGAGTTTGTCATCAGAATAGCAAGCGGAAGGCATAACTTGAAGACATCCTCCAGTCAGCACGCGAACAGGCCAGACGTTGGTCATTGGTATTCGTCATTGGGAATCGGTCATTCGTCACTCGTCATTCGCCATTCGTCATTTTCGCAGGCGGCGTGCGCCGCCGCGTTTGTTTTTGATGGCCGCGGCGATGAAGGCGGCAAAGAGCGGATGCGGCGCGCTGGGCTTCGACTGGAATTCGGGGTGAAACTGCACGCCGAGAAACCAGGGATGGTTTTTCAGTTCGATGATCTCGACGAGGTTGCGGCGCGGATTGATGCCGCTCACGATCATGCCGGCGCGCTGGAGCTGGCCGACGTAGGCGTTGTTGACTTCGTAGCGGTGGCGGTGGCGTTCGCGGACGTTGGACTTGCCGTAGGCCTTGTTCGCCCGGGTGCCGGCCGTGAGCGCGCATTCGTAGCTGCCGAGGCGCATGGTCGCGCCCTTGTCGATGATTTTTTTCTGCTCCTCCATCATGTTGATGACGGGGTGCTCGGTTTTCAGGTCAAACTCGGTGCTGTTCGCGCGGGGAAGCTTGATCACATTGCGCGCGAACTCGATGACGGCGATCTGCAGGCCGAGGCAGAGCCCGTAGTAAGGAACTTTCTTTTCGCGGGCATGGCGCGCGGCGGCAATCTTGCCCTCCGTGCCGCGGTCGCCGAAGCCGCCGGGCACGAGGATGCCGTCGAGGCCGCGAAGCTGCGCCAGGCCGTTTTTCTTTTCCAGGTCCTCGGCGTCGATGCGCACGATGTTCACCCGGCAGTTGTTCGCGATGCCGGCATGGGTGAGCGATTCGTAAACGGATTTATAGGCGTCCTGCAGCTCGATGTATTTCCCGACGACGCCGATGCGCACCTCGTGCGCGGGGTTGAGGATGCGGCGGACAATCTCCTCCCAGATGTTTTTTGCAGGCGCCGGGCATTTGAGGCCGAAGAGCTCGATCACGATCTCGTCGAGGCCTTCCTTTTGCAGCGCCAGCGGCAGTTCGTAGATGGAATGCGCGACATCGCGGCACTCGATGACGGCTTTCATGGGCACGTTGCAGAACATCGAGATCTTGTCGCGCAGGCTCGATTCGAGCGGCCGGTCGCAACGGCACACGACGACATGCGGCTGGATGCCGATCTCGCGCAACTTGGCCACGGACTGCTGCGTGGGCTTGGTCTTCAGCTCGCCCGCGGCGTTGAGGAATGGCACGAGCGTCACATGCATGAAAACCACGTCGCGCGGCCCGGCCTCGAGTGCAAATTGCCGCAGGGCTTCCAGGAACGGCAGGCCTTCGATGTCGCCGGTGGTGCCGCCGATCTCGGTGATGAGCACATCCACGTCCTTCGCCGCGGCGTGGATGCGGTCCTTGATTTCATTCGTGACGTGCGGGATGACCTGCACGGTCGCGCCGAGATAATCGCCG
>DASYOA010000266.1:0-3285 GCA_036008265.1 Opitutaceae bacterium | reverse complement strand
GCCCGCGGTTCATGCGACCCGGAGTTGCTCGGCGAAGCGATGGCCCCGTTCGTGCGGCCCGCGCTCCTGATTGACGTCGAGGGCTACGAGGAGGAGTTGGCCGATCCTGAACGCATTCCCGCCCTGCGTCGAGCCACCATGATCATCGAACTGCACGAGCACCAGCGGCCGATGGCCGACATCCTGCGCCCACGTTTCGCCGCCACCCATGAGATCGAAGAGGTGTGGAGCCGCCCGCGCACACCTGAAGACCTGCCGAAAAACCTCTGGCCCGCGACGATCTTTTTTTCGCGCGAACGATTGCTCGAGCTTGGCACCGAACATCGCGACAGCCCGATGCGCTGGTGGTTGCTGACGCCAAAATCCATCTAGTGGTACAGTTTGCTAAAGTAACACTCTATATGTGATGCATTTAATCCGGCTGTGGACGGGGTGCCCTCACCCCGCTCGAAACACAATGGCGGGTGAGGGCACCCGCCCCACATTAATCCTCCGCCATCCAATCCCCCTTGCCCACCACTGACCCCGCGCTCCCGCCCCGCGTGCTGATCTTCAGCGAAGGCGTGTTGTCGAAGTCGCACGGCACCGGCACGATTTTCGCACGCAACTTCTCCGCCTATCCACGCGAGCGGCTCGCCAACTGGTTCATCGGCGGCAGTGAGGATCCTCTCTTCCCCGATGCGCTCAACTTCAGTCCGCAACGCTGGCCGCGTTCGCTTTTTTCCCCACCCACCACGCTGCTCGCAAAAACCTGGAATCATTGTGGGCTTCGCCCCTTTTGGACCGTGCCCGTCAATCTCTCCGCGCTGCGCGACGCGGCGCGCGCCCAGGCCTTCGTTCCGGATTTGGTTTATGCGATCGTCATTTCTCGCGAGGGGATCGATTCGTTGCGCGGCGTTCTGGACGGCCTGCCGGCGTCAGTCCGCGTCGTATTGCAGATCCAGGATTTTTTTCCCACCGGCACGCTCGGCTTCATGCGCGCCCTGCGCCGGCTGGCGCCCCGCATCGCGGAAGTCTGGGGCGTGTCGCGCCCGATCCTCGATGCCGTCGCGCCGCAGCTGCCCGGCATCCCGCAGCGGTTCGATCCGCTTTTCTACCTCGACCTGCCCCCGGAAAGCAAAACGGAGCATCGGTCCTACGGCCCTGGTTTCCGTACCGTGGTGATCGGGAATTTCTGGAACCCCACCCTGCTGGCGGACCTGCGGGCGGTGTGGCGGAAATTGCAACAGCGCCTGCCGGGCCTGCCGCCGGTGCGCTGGCACTGCCATCCGGCCGGGGTTGAGCGCGTGCGCGCCGCGGGCTACGAAACCGGCGCCGAGGTCACGCCCGCGCCGTTTCTCAACGGTGAAGCGCTCTTCAGCGAACTGCGCGCCGCCGACCTCGCGCTCATTCCCTTCAGCCGCGAGGAAACCCCCGTCTCGGACTACGAGCGGTTCTCGATGCCTTCGCGCCTGACTGAACTTTGTCCCGCGGGCCTGCCCATTTTCTGCCTGAGCGGGCGCGGCACACCCATTTACTCTTACGTGACCGAACATGGTATCGGCCGCTGCGCGCCCGCCGGCGAGGTGGCGAGCGCCGCGACAGCGCTGGAGGAACTCATCCTCGACGCGCCCGCCCGCGCCCAACTCGGCGCGGCGGCACGCCAGCACGCCGAAAAACATTTTCCCCTGCGCCCGTTCCAAGCCTGGCTCGCCGCAAAGTTTCGCGATCTCGCCGCCACAAAAAATTAACCATGCCGGTCCCTGGACTTCTCGCGCAAATCCCGACACCACCTGCCGGCCGCACCGGCTGGCCGTGGACCGAGGAAACTCCGCCCAACATTTACGCCGCGCTTCCAGCGTCGGGCCAGTGGCCGAAACTCAACATTGTCTGTCCATCGTTTCGCCAGGGCCGTTTCATCGAGGAGACCCTTCGCTCCGTCCTGCTGCAAAATTATCCCGCGCTCGAATTCATCATCATCGACGGCGGCAGCGACGACGAAACCGTGACCATCCTGAAAAAATATTCCCCTTGGCTCGCGCATTGGGAGTCGGAGCCCGACCGCGGACAATCGCACGCGCTCAACAAGGGCTTCACCCGCGCCACCGGCGAGCTTTTCGGCTGGATCAATTCCGACGATTTCTACCAGCCCGGCGCTTTCGCCGCGATCGCCGCCGGTTACCGGCACGGCCGCCGCGAACTGTTTTTTGGCGATTACGAGGTGCGCGTCGGCGAGGAGCCAGCGCTGCGCCGTGTACGGCTGCTGCCGGCATTCGCCTTTCAAGTCAGGGTGGGCGGACGCATTTTGCCGAGCCATGCAACCTTCTGGCCACGACTCGTGCACCAGCCTTTCAACGAGTCACTACAGTTTATCATGGATACCGATCTCTTTAAACGCCTCGGTTGCGCCGGCGTTCGACCGCGCCATGTCCCGCAATCGATCAGCGTCTTTCGCGAACATGCGGCGGCGAAGACCGCGACGCTTGACCAGGTGGCCAATGACGAGATGCAAGTCTGGTTTCGCGCCGCGCCGTGGTATTACAAGCCGCTGCACCGTCTCTCGCGGGTCATTGATCGTCTTCGCCAGCTTGGTCGAAAACCATGAGCCTCACGCCATGTCCATTCTGCGGGGGGGCCAGTCGCATCGCCGTGACCCTTCCTGCGCACCGCATTGTTGCTTGCCGGCAGTGCATGATAGCGCGCACCGATCCTTCTCCCGCACCCATCGACTACGAAAATGAGGATTTCCATAGCCAGTTTCCTTTCGCCTCGATCGACGACCTGCCGCGCACCTGGCGGCGCGGCCTCGCCCTGCAAGCCGCGTTGTTGCGCCGCCATCTTGCACCAGGCACACCTGTATTCGAAATCGGCTGCGGCCAGGGCTTTCTCCTTGAAGCCATGCGCCGGGTTGGGCTGACCCCCAGCGGGATTGAGCCAAGCATCAGTGGATCGGCCGCGGCGCGGGCGGCCTTGCACTCCGTCGAGACAGGTTATTTTAATCCCGCCCACTACCCCGGGCCTTATGCTGCCGTGGTACTCTCCCATGTGCTCGAACACATCGAAAATCTCACCCCCTTCCTCGCTGAAATTGCCGCCAGCGCGCCCGGTGGCCTGATCATGCTGGTGCAGCCCAATTGGCGCGGATTGGTTCCGCTGAAAAACCAAGCCAATTGGTATGCCTGGGCTCCCACGCATCATTTCTGGCATTTCAGCGCGCCCGGTCTCAAACGCTGGCTGCGTTCCCTCGGCCTCGAAATCCTCAAAGTCGAATACTCATCGCTCGAACATAATGACTACTGGCTGGAT
>DASYOA010000265.1:0-4013 GCA_036008265.1 Opitutaceae bacterium | reverse complement strand
CACGGCCGGCCGCAGCTCGTCCCCGATGTCACCACCGATCCGCGCTACGTGAGCATACGCGCGGCGGTGCGTTGCGAAATGGCCGCGCCCATGATCGATGACCACGGCCTGACCTTTGGCGTCATCAATGTTGACAGCGATACCCTGGCTGCCTTCGCGCCCGCCAGCCTCGAACAGCTCGTCCGCCTCACCGCCGAGGCCAGCGCCGTCATGCAACGCCTGTGGCAATTCTATCAGCTCAAGGGCAAGGCCCGCCAGCTCGAGACGCTCATCACCATTGGGCAGTCCCTCGTCACCAAGCTCGAACAGCAGGAGCTCTTCGAGACCGTCACACGGGAGACCTGCAAGATCATCCAGGGCCGCGCCTGCGCGCTCTATCTTTACGACCCCGCGCGAAAAACCGTGCGCCTCGCCGCGCTTTACAGCCCCGCGGCAGTTCAAAGTTCAAAGTTTAAGGTTCAAGGTTCGCCGGCTTCGGACTCTCAACCCACTGCTCTCAGCTCTCAACTGCCTTCGTTTTCCGGCCCCCATCAATCCGACGACCTCCCGCTTGACTCCTGCCTCGTCGCCTCCGCCTTCGCCACCCGCAAACAGGTCGAGTTTGCCAACATCCAGTCGCCCGAATTCCTCGACGTCATCGACCTGCCGCGCGACCCCCAGCTTCATTCCGTGCTGGTGACGCCCATGCTCGTCGAAGGGGACGCGCTCGGCGCGCTCGCCATTTTCACCGGGCACATCCACCGCTTCAACAACGACGAAAAGCGCCTCGCCGCCGCGCTGGCCAGCCTCGCCACCGTCGCGCTGCAAAACGCCCGCCTCTATTCTCGCGTTTTTCATAGCGAGGAATCCCTCCGCAAAAACGAGCAGCTCACCACCCTCGGCCTGCTCGCCGCCGAGATCGCCCACGAAATTCGCAATCCGCTCACCGTGATCAAGCTTCTCTTCGGCGCGCTCGGGCTCGAGTTCGCCGAAAGCGACCCGCGCCGCACCGACGAGCGCCTGATCCGAGAAAAACTCGACCAGCTCGAGGCCATCGTCACGCGCGTGCTTAATTTCGCCAAGGCCCCCGCCTCGCTCCATTCGCGCTGGTCGGTCACCGACATCGTCACCGATACGCTCATGCTCGTCCGCCTCAAGGTCGCCCAGGGCAAAATCCAGCTCCGCTTCGATCCACCACCCCGCCCGCCAATCGTCGATGTCCAAAAAGGCCAGCTCCAGCAGGTGTTGCTCAACCTCGTGCTCAATTCCACCCAGGCCATGCCCGACGGCGGGACCATCACCGTGCGTTGCGACGGCGACGGACACCATGTGTTCATCGACGTGGCCGACACCGGCACCGGCATCCCCGTCGAACTTCACGAGCGTGTCTTCGATTCATTTCTTTCCGGCCGCCCCGGTGGCACCGGCCTCGGCCTCGCCATCGCCAAGCGCATCATGCTCAGCCACGGCGGCGACATCGCGCTCGTCGCCACCAGCCCCGCCGGCACGACCATGCGCCTCACCCTCCCTCTCGCAAAAAACTAACCCAAGTCCGCAATGCCAACCGAAAGCCTCCCTCCGTCCGCACCTAGACAACAACGCGTCACGCTCGGCCTCACCGTCGCGATGCTCGTCGTCTGCGCCCTGTTCGCCGTGTTCGCACTGAAAAAGCTGCCGATGCCCATCCGCGCTTTCATCGCCTTCGGCGACATTGCGCTGGCCCTGACCATCGTGCTCCTGATGCGGAAAAATCCGCTGAAGCCGCGCTGATGGTCAACAAGTATCAGGTATCAAGTTTTCAAGTGTCAGGAATACACGCCCCACGTCCTCTTGTTACTTGATACTTGGCATTTGCTACCTGTCACTTCGCGACGCGAAGCGGCGCGTGCGTCGTCACTCGTCGAGTTCAACGTTCCAGTAGGCGATATCGAGAAAGTCCTTCCACATCTCGCAGTGCTGTTTGCCGAGCACAAGCGAGATGACCGGCCGCCACTTCGGCCGCACCGGTTTGCGGATGAGCCGCATGTGCGCCTCGTGCGGCAGGCGGTTGGCCTTCCTCGAGTTGCAGGACACGCACGAACACACGATGTTTTCCCAGGTCGTCTTTCCGCCGTAGTGGCGCGGGATGACGTGGTCGAGGTTCAGGTCCTCGCGCACAAAATGTTTGCCGCAATACTGGCACGCGTTCTTGTCGCGCTCAAAGACGTTGTTGCGCGTGAGCTTCAGCTCCTTGCACGGCAGCTTGTCGAAAAACGTCAGCAGGATCACGCGCGGCAGACGGATCGTGCGGCTCGGCGTGTGCACCGTCTCCAGATCCGTCATCGGCGGGTTGTGCTGCGAGAAATCGATCCAGTCCATGATCGAGAACACGCGGAAATCGTCGTCGTGATGATGCACCACGCTCGCGTGGCCGCGCACCAGCAGCGCAAAGGCGCGACGCGCGCCAATGACGTTGACCGCCTGCCAGAGGCGGTTGAGCACGAGCACAGGCTGTTCGAGAACGGCCTCCATAATGGGTCTTCGACGTAACCCTCCCGCCGATACCTGTCAAGCGCACCAAAAAGCGCGCAGCGCGCAAATCACAAAGGCCAGGGCCAGGCCACTGGCCATTTCAGATTTCAAATCTAAGATTTGAGATTAGCCACTTGTCTTCGCCAGCGGTCAGTTTGGATTTAGAGCGACCTTCCGAGGTGGAGCGGCTTGACCCCAAGCCGCTCTCAGCGCGTTGAGGTCAACGCGCTCCACCCTCAGGCATTCGCCACTCGCCTGCCCGCCGTCTTGTCCGACGTAGCCTTGGCGAAGTCGGAAGCTTCAGCCGTTTCGACAAGCTCAAGGCCCTGAGCCAGTCGATGGGCGAAGGCGGATCATTCGGAATTCATCATTGGCCTGTCCGCCGTAGCTTCAGCGAAGGCGGATCATTCCACATCCGCCCCGCCCGTCTCCGCCCCGGCCAGCGTGGGCGCGAGCACCTGCCCTTTCACCCGGATGCCGGCGAGTTTCTTCACGACCAGCCCCGCGTGCGCTTCCGCCACATCGACGAGCGAGTGGCGTTGATGGATGTCGATGGCGCCGACGATGTCCGCCGGCAGGCGCGTCACCCCCGCGATCTTGCCCACGATGTCCGCCGGCGTGACGAGTTGCTTGCGGCCGACATTGAGAAATACCGTGGTCATGCCCGGTTCACGGCCGGTGCGCGGCTGGCGCTCGTATTTTGATTTCTTGGGCGGATGCTCGTCCTCAAAATCGGGTTCGGTCCGTTCATCCGCGGCCACAGCGCTCGGCTCCGCCGGCTTGGTGCGTTCAATCGGTTTTTCGTGGGCCGCCAGTTTCTCGCGAGCCGCGATCTTTTCGTAAAAGGCCGGCTTCTCCCGCGCCGGCGCCATGGCCGGAGCGACAGGTTTTTTCTTTTCGGCCTTCGTCGACGTCTGTCCCTGCAACAAATGGATCAGCGCCGAGCAAATGTCCGTGCTCGCATAGCCCTGGTCGAGCAATCGGTCGATCATGCGGTCGTGCGACTGAAATTTCTTTTCCTCGAGCGTCGCCCGGATTTTTTCAAAAAACACATTAGTGCGCGCCTCCTCGACCTGGTCGAGCGACGGAATGGTTTCGCGCCGGATCTTCAGCTTCGCGAACCGCACCATGCCCTGCAGTTTGTAGAGCTCGCGGCCGGAGACGAAGGTGAAGGCTATTCCCGTTTTGCCCGCGCGGCCCGTGCGGCCGATGCGGTGGGTATAGTCTTCCGCGTCGTTCGGCAGGTCGTAATTGAAAACGACTTCAAGGTCGTCAATATCGAGCCCGCGCGCCGCGACATCGGTCGCCACCAGAAACTCAAAGCCGCGGTTGCGGAATTTTTCCAGCACGCGGTTGCGCTGCGCCTGGGTGATGTCGCCGTGCAGCCGGTCCACCGCATAGCCGCGCGCGTGCAGGTGCTCCTCGAGCTCGTCGACCATGATCTTCGTGCTGCAAAAAATGAGTCCGTAGCGAAAATCGTTCACATCGATGATCCGCGTGAGCGCCTCGATCTTCGAGCGGCG
>DASYOA010000264.1:0-1501 GCA_036008265.1 Opitutaceae bacterium | reverse complement strand
CGCTTGGCGACGTCCTCGACCTCGAGGCCGTGTTTTTTCCACGAACGAAATTCGAGGATGCACTCGTGCGCGACGAGGCCGCCCGCGCCCTGGTACAACACCGGGAAATACTTTTCGAGGCGCTTGGCGACGTAGTTGGCGTTGAGGATGGCGATCTTGGTCGCATCAGTCAGGCCGGCGGCGCCCATCATGCGGATGTAGAGCCAACTGATGAGAAGGATGCTCGCGCTGCCGTAGGGAGCCGCGGAAACGGCGCCGAGGTGCGCGTGGCTCTTGTCATGCACGGGCGAGACAACGACATGCCCCGGCAAGAATTTCGCGAGGTGCGCGGCGACGCCGATCGGGCCCACGCCGGGGCCGCCGCCGCCGTGCGGGATGCAAAACGTCTTGTGGAGATTGAGATGGCAGACGTCGGCGCCGATGTGGCCGGGCGAGGTGAGGCCGACCTGCGCGTTCATGTTCGCGCCGTCCATGTAAACCTGGCCGCCGTGCTCGTGAATGAGCGCACAGATGTCCTTGATGGAAGTTTCGAAAACGCCGTGCGTGCTGGGGTAGGTGACCATGAGCGCGGCTAGATCCTGGCGGTGCGCCGCGGCCTTGGCCTTCAGGTCGGCGACGTCGATGTTGCCCTGCGCGTCGCAGGCCACGGGCACGACGTGGAAGCCGCACATCGTCGCGGTGGCGGGATTGGTGCCGTGCGCGCTGGTGGGAATGAGGCAAACGTTACGCTGGCCTTCGCCGCGCGCCTCATGGTGGGCGCGGATGACGAGCAGGCCGGCGTATTCGCCTTGCGAACCGGCGTTGGGCTGGAGCGAGACTGCGGCGAAGCCGGTGATCTCGGCGAGCCAGCCTTCGAGCTGTTCAAATAATTTCTGGTAGCCCCGCGTTTGCTCGACGGGCGCGAAGGGATGCAGTTCACCGAACTCGGGCCAGGTGACGGGCAGCATCTCCGTCGTGGCGTTGAGCTTCATCGTGCACGAGCCGAGCGAAATCATCGAGTGGCAGAGCGAGAGGTCCTTCGCCTCGAGCCGCTTGATGTAGCGCAGCATCTCGTGCTCGGTGTGGTGGTGGTTGAAGACCGCGGCGGTGAGGAAGGCGGAATTTCGCGCGTGAGGGGCGGGGACTTCGGAAAGTTGAGAGCTGAGAGCTGAGAGTTGAGGGTCGAAGTCAGCGGCCGTGCCGAAGAACGAGAGGAGCAGCTTCACGTCGTCGAGCGAGGTCGTTTCGTCGAGCGTGAGGCCGACGGTGTGCGCATCGATGGGGCGGAGATTGATTTTTTTGGCGTGGGCGGCGGCCTCGACGCGCGCGGCCGAAACATTGCCGACCGTGAGCGTGTCGAAAAACGGTTCGCTGTTCACCGTCGCGCCGATCGAGCGCAGGCCGGTCACGAGCAGCTCGGTGAGCAGCTTGGTGCGCCGCGCGATTTTTTTCAGGCCCTCGGGGCCGTGATAGACCGCGTACATCGAGGCCATCACGGCGAGGAGCACTTGTGCGGTGCAGA
>DASYOA010000263.1:0-11347 GCA_036008265.1 Opitutaceae bacterium | reverse complement strand
CCTTTCAAAATAAAATCCAGGTTAGCGTGCATGGAGGCGAAAATCGCAGGTTGTCCGTTGTGCAAGCCATCTTGCATAGATGGCGTCCCCACGGGGATTCGAACCCCGGTTCTCACCGTGAAAGGGTGGTGTCCTAACCGGGCTAGACGATGGGGACAAGCACGGAGCCGGGCAACCTACGGCCCACGTCGGCCCGTGCAAGGATATTCTCGGCAGTAGCGAGCATCGGGTAGCGGGTAGTGAGTAGAAAATGCAAGCCAAGCAAAGAGCCTAGGCGAAAAGGACATGCTCGCTACTCGCTACCCACTGCTCGCTACTGCCAGCGAAGCGCGAAAAAACTTTGACGCCGTCCGCTTCTACCCGCTTCGCTCGCATCATGACTTTTGCCGAAATCGCCGCCTCGCTCCCGTCCGCCGCCGTCACCCAGATCAACGACCTGCCCTACCCCCGCGTTGGCTCCGGCAAGGTCCGCGAGCTTTTCGATCTCGGCGACGCGTTGCTGCTCACCGCCACCGACCGCCTCTCCGCCTTCGACGTCATCCTGCCCGACGGCATCCCGGGCAAGGGCATCCTGCTCACGCAAATGAGCCTGTGGTGGTTCGCACAGACGCAGGGCCTCATCGCCAACCATCTTTTGCCGGACCAGGCCGGCGAGTACGCGCGCCGCGGCCTGCATGACCGGGATCTCCAGCTCCGCAGCATGATCGTGAAAAAGCTCAAACCGCTCACGATCGAGTGCGTTGTGCGCGGCTACCTCGTGGGCAGCGGCTGGAGTTCCTACCAAAAAACCGGCCAAGTCTGCGGCCACCGCCTGCCCGCCGGGCTGCGCCAGGCCGACCGTCTGCCCGCGCCGCTGTTCACGCCGACGACCAAGGCCCCGAAAGGCCAGCACGACGAGCCGATCGACGACGCGCAGGGAGCCGCGATGACCGGCCCGGCGCTGTACGAAAAAGTGAAGGCCGCCAGTGTCGCGCTCTACATCTTCGGCCGCGACCGCGCCGCGCGCGCGGGCATGATCCTCGCCGACACAAAATTTGAATTCGGCACCGACGTCGCCGGCAACCTGATCCTCATCGACGAAGTGCTGACGCCCGACTCATCGCGCTACTGGCCCGCCGAAAGCTACGCGCCCGGCCAGTCGCCGCCGAGCTACGACAAGCAGTTTGTGCGCGACCACCTGCTCGCCATCAAATGGGACCAGAAGCCGCCGGCGCCGCGCCTGCCCGCCGACATCATCAAGCGCACGCAGGAGAAATACCTCGAGGCCGTGCGCAACCTGATGGCGTAGTTAGTAATTAGTAGTTGGTAATTGGTGTTCGGAATCGAGCCCAACGACCAAATCCAAATTACCAAATACCCCAACGCCCAGCTTTGGCCGTTCGGCGCCGCGCCTCACTGCGGCACGCCGAGATTGGGCACGGGCGCCACGAGCCCCGCCTGCGCGCGCACGAGTTCGCGGCGCAGCCAGTCGAGCGCGGCGTTGACCGCGCGTTCCTGCACCGTGCGGCGCGGGCCGGGATAACTGAGCCGCTTCGACCACACGCCGTGCGGCGCGTGCAGCGCGAGATAAATGGTCCCAATGGGGTTTTCCTTTGTGCCGCCGCAGGGCCCGGCAAAACCGGTGATGGCCACCGCGTAGTCGGCGCCGAGTTTCTCCGCTGCGCCGGTGGCCATGGCCACGGCCGTCTCGGCGCTGACCGCGCCATGCTGCAACAGCAGGCATTCGGGCACGTCGAGCAACTGCGTCTTGGCGTCGTTGGGACAACACACGCAGCCTCCGGCAAAAAACTTCGCGGCGCCGCAAATATCGGTGAAGGCGTTCGCGAGCAGGCCGCCGGTCGCCGCCTCGGCCACGGCGAGCGTTTTTTCCTGGGCCCGAAGGTGATCGGCGCAGACTTTTGCCAATGAGTCATGGCCGAAACACACAAAATCCTCGCGCAACAGCTGCGCGCAGTCGTCGGCCACGGCCTGCAGTTTGTCGAACGGAAGTTTTTCGCCCGGCGAACTCAACCGGCAGTCGACATGGCCCGTGTGGGCGCAGAAAGCCACGCTCAGCGCATCGCCGTGGCGGTCGAAGAGGGGCTGCAGTTTCGCCTCCAGCGCGCTTTCGCCAATGCCCGAGGCGCGGATCTGCACATAGGCCTCGTGGTCGAGCAGCAAGCCAAGCCGGGCGAGTCGCGGCAGCACCTGTTCGGTGAACATCGGCTGCAGTTCGTTGGGCGGGCCGGGCAGCAGGCAAAGCACCTTGCCGTCCTGCTCAATCCAGAGGCCGGGCGCGGTCCCGTTGGCGTTGGGCAGCACCTCGGCGCGCTCGGGGCGGTGGGCTTGCTTCAAATTATTTGGTGGCATCTTGCGGCCATGCCGCGCAAAGCGCTCAGCGATGACTTTCTCGACGGCGGGATCAAAGATGAGTTTTTGCCCGAGCACTTCGGCGATGGTCTCGCGCGTGCGGTCGTCGCAGGTCGGGCCGAGGCCGCCGGTGGTGATGACCACGTCGCTGCGCGCCCAGCTCTCGCGAAATTGCGCGGCGATGGCGGCGGCGTCATCGGTCAGCGTCACGTTGCGCTGGAGCGTCACGCCGCGGCGGCCCAGCTGCGCGCCGATGAACGCGAGGTGTCCGTTGGTCGTGAGGCCAAGCAACAACTCGTCGCCGAGGGTGAGCAACTCAAAGCGTTTGGCGGCGAACGAAGCGTTGGACACAGAAAGCATATTTGCGGGAAGCAGGAATAAAACCTAGGCTAATCTGTAAAAAAATGCCAGCCGCCGATCCAGTTAACATTAAACAAAAGGTTCGCCACCTGCCCGACGGCCCCGGTGTCTACCTGATGAAAGACCGCTTGGGACGAATTATTTACGTCGGCAAAGCCAATAGTTTGAAAAAGCGCGTCTCGTCCTACTTCCAGCGCTCGCGCGGCCAGACCTTGCACCCGAAAATCCGCGCGCTGATCTCCATGATCGCGGACTTCGACACCATCGAGGTGAAATCCGAGCCCGAGGCACTGCTGCTCGAAAGCCGCCTCATCAAACAGTGGAAGCCGAAATACAACACCGACTTCACCGACGACAAGCGCTTCCTCCTCGTGCGCGTCGACCCGGCCGAGGAACTGCCGCGCTTCCGGCTCACCCGGATAAAAAAATACGATCGCTCGCGCTACTTCGGCCCGTTCGTGCACGGCGACCTGTTGCGCAAGACGCTCGCCCAGATGCGCCGCCAGACCGGCATCCTGCTCAGCGACGCGCACCCGCAAAAACTTCCCGACGGCACCTGGCGGCTCTACGACGACGTGCGCCAGGAGCTCTCTGGCTTTCCCAACATTGTCACGGCCGAAGACTACCGCCACCGCGTCGAAACCGCCTGCGCCTTCCTCGAGGGCAAGTCGCGGGAATGGCTCGAGAAACTCCGACATGAGATGCAGGCCGCCGCCGGAAAGCAGTCGTTTGAAAAAGCCGCCGAGCTGCGCGACGTCATCTTCGCGCTCGAAAAAACCCTCGAGAAAACGCGCAAATTCGAGCGCGCGCGCCCCCTGGCGCGCAACGGTGAAAACGCCCTGGCCGCGCTCGGCGCGGCGCTCGGCCTGCCGGAGCCGCCACAAACGATGGAGTGCTTCGACATCTCGCACATCTCCGGCACCTTCGTCGTCGCCTCGATGGTACGCTTCACCGACGGCCAGCCCGACAAGGACCACTACCGCCGCTTCCAGATCAAAAGTTTCATCGGCAACGACGATTTCCGCGCGATGGAGGAAGTCGTCAGCCGCCGCTACAAGCGCCTGCGCGACGAGGGGAAAAGTTTTCCCAGCCTGCTCGTCGTCGATGGCGGGCGCGGCCAGGTCGGCGCGGCGCTGAAGGCCTTCCTCGCGCTCGACCTCGAGCCGCCGCCGCTGATCGGCCTGGCGAAGAAAAAGGAAACCATCGTCTTCCCCGACGGGCGCGCGCCACTCAACCTGCCGATCAACCACGCCGGGCTGCAATTGCTGCAGCGCCTGCGCGACGAAGCCCACCGTTTCGCCAACACCTACAACGCCGACCTTCGCTCGAAAAAAATCCGAGAGAGCACGCTCGACGACCTGCCCGGCCTCGGCCACGTGCGCCGCGCCGCGCTGCTGGCGCATTTCGGCGGCATCGACCGCCTGCGCGCGGCGAGCATCGAGAAAATCCGGCAAGTCGAAGGCTTCGGCCCAAAGCTCGCCGCGGAGTTGCATGCATTCCTTCATCGCGCGACGCTCGAAGGAACAAGTAACAAGTGACAGGTATCAAGTAACAAGATTCAGAGTTTACGCCTCACGGCTCGTCTTGTTACTTGGCACTTGATACTTGTCACTTCCGCCCCATCGGGGCTCTCCCATGAGTCTTTCCCGTTCGTTAACCCCGCTGCTCTTCGTTTTTTTCGCCGTCGTCACCCGCGCCGATGTTGCGCTCGCGCCGCTTTTTGCCGATCACGCCGTGCTCCAGCGCGAAAAACCGATCCCGATCTGGGGCCGCGCCGACGCGGGCGAGTCCATCACCGTTGCTTTTCACGGCCAGACCGTCCGCACGACGGCGACCAGCGACGGCCGCTGGATTGCTTACCTCGACGCCCTGCCGGCGTCCACGGAACCGGCCGACCTCGTCGTCACCGGCAAAAACAAGATCGCCGTGCACGACGTGCTCGTCGGCGAGGTCTGGCTTTGCTCCGGCCAGTCAAACATGGAATTCTCCGTGCGCAATCCGTCGGGGCCAACTTTCCGCGTGGACAACGCGGAGGAAGAAGTTGCCGCGGCGAACTACCCGCTCATCCGCCACTTTAAGGTCAAGATCAAGGAATCCGACACACCCATCGACACCGCAGATGGTTCCTGGGCCGTGTGTTCGCCTGAGACGGTCAACTTGTTCACCGCCGTCGGTTATTTTTTTGCCCGCGATATTTATGAAAAACTTCAGGTGCCCGTCGGCCTGATCAACAGCACCTGGGGCGGCACGCCGGTGGAAGCGTGGATGAGCCCGTTCGCGCTGAGCGATCCCGCCTTTGCCTTCGTGGGCGAACGCTGGCAACAAGGCCTCGCCGAGTATCCGCAGAAAAAAGCCGCCTATGATACCGCCTTGCCCTTGTGGCAAAAAGATCTGGCTGCCGCCAAGGCGGCAGGCAAAGAAGCCGAATTCAGAATGCTCCATCCCCAACTCCGCCAACCGCACGGCCCCGGCGACCGGTGGACCCCCATGGGCCTTTTCAACGGCATGATCAACCCGCTCCTGCCGTACGCCCTGCGCGGCGTGCTCTGGTATCAAGGCGAGAGCAACGCGCTCCATGCGACGGAATACCACGCGCTCTTCCCCGCCATGATCACGGCGTGGCGCAAGCATTTCGGCCAGGGCGACCTGCCGTTTTATTTCGTGCAGCTGGCCAGCTTCAATTATCTCAAAAATGCCAACGGCACCGAATGGGCCCTGATCCGCGAAGGCCAGGCGCAAGCCCTCGCGCTGCCGCAAACCGCGATGGCGGTGGCCGTCGATCTGGGCGAACACGACAATATTCACCCGCGCAACAAACAGGAGGTCGGCCGCCGACTCGCGCTCATTGCCGAAACCCGCCTTTACGGCATCCCCGGCGATGATTCCGGCCCAATGTTCGCCGGCGCCACGCGCGAAGGCGGCGCCATGCGCGTCCGTTTCACGCATGCCGGCAACGGCCTGATCGCGCACGAGAATCCCGTGCAGTCGCTCGAACTCGCCGGTGCGGACAAAATTTTTCATCCCGCCCAAGGCCGCATCGAAGGCGAGACCCTGCTCGTCAGTTCGCCCGACGTAAAAGATCCCGTCGCCGTCCGCTACGCCTGGAGCAACGACCCGGAAGCCAACCTCTTCAACGGCGCCGGCCTGCCCGCCGCGCCTTTTCGGTCGGACGCGTGGTAGCTGCGCTACCACTATCTCAAATTTGAAATCTCAGATTTCAAATGCGCGGAACGCGCCTCGCCCTAAGAAATCCCCGGATGGAGCGTTATACCCTCACACACCCATCCTTTGTCATGAAAAATCTCCGCCCTGTCCTGCTGTTGGTTTGTTTCATCGCCGCGCTCCGCGCCGCGCCCGTCGAGTCCCGCATCACCGCCGTCACCGTTTACGCCGACCGCGCCGTCGTCACGCGCACGGCCTCGCTCGAGGTCACTGCGCCCGGTCCGATTGAAATGATTTTTGAAAATCTTCCGTCCTCCATCGTCGACCAATCGCTCCAGGTCGCCGGCCGCGGCACCGCGCAAGCCACCATCCTCGATGTCACCGCGCGTGAAGCTTACCTCGCCGCCACGTCTGACGCGCGGGTGAAATCACTTCAAGATCAGCTGCGCAGCCTCCAGCAGCAACATCGCGCGCTCACCGACCGCGGTGCCGTGCTCGACCAGCAACGCGACTTTCTCGCTTCCATCAAGACTGCTTCCGCCACGCCGCCGACCAAGGATACGCCCCGCCCAAGTGTCGAGGACTGGACCAAGCTCCTCGGGTTTTTTGACGAACAACTGGGCAAGCTCAACACCGAGCAGCAATCGCTCGACGCGCAGAGCAGCGATCTCGACGCCAAAAGCGCTGCCATCGAAAAACAAATTGCCGATCTCAGCGGCGCGAATGGCCGCAGCGTCAAGCACATCACCGTGCGACTCACCGCCGCCAACCCCGGCCATCTCGAACTGGCGCTAAACTACACCGTACCCGAAGCGAGCTGGAGCCCGAGTTACGATGCGCGCGTGCTCAGCGCCGACCGGGTGGTGCAGCTCGGTTACTTCGGCGTCGTCCACCAGCGCACCGGTGAAGATTGGAACAACGTCGATCTCACCCTCTCCACCGCGCGCCCCAGCCTCGGCGGCGCGCCCCCGCAATTGTTTCCCTGGACGGTCGATATTGTCGATATGGAAGCGAAAAAGGAGGCCATGGAAGAACTGCGGGGGGCGATGTTCAGCGATAAAGCCCAGGCAGCCAATCTCCAACACTTTACGAATAACGTTGCTGACGCCGCTCCGGAATCGATGACCGGCGGTCTCATCGACGCTGCGCCTCAAGATATTCCTTTCGCCGTAGCCACGCTCGATGCCCAGGCCACGAGCGCGTCGTTTAAAATTCCCGTTGCTTCCACGATCCCCAGCGACAACTCGCCGCAAAAGGTGCCGATCACGAGCATGCGCCTCGCCGACGCGCCCGAATACCTCGCCATCCCCAAGCAGCTCGCCGCCGCGTTCCTCACTGCGAAAGTGACCAACTCCTCCGATTTCCCGCTGCTCGCCGGCGCCATGAATGTGTTTCTCGACGACACCTTTGTCGCCGCCAGTTCGCTCCGCACCGTCATGCCCGGGGAGAAATTCGACCTCGCCCTCGGGGTGGACGACGCCATCACGATCAAGCACAAGCTCAACAACCGCTTCGCTGAGGACACCGGCCTCATCAACAAGGGCAAACGCGTGACCTACGACTATACGCTCACGGTGCAAAACAACAAAAAGACCTTCGAGCGCGTCGTGCTGCTCGACCAGGTGCCGGTCTCGCGCAACGAAAAGATCGTCGTCACCATGCTCGCGCCGGATGCGACCGAAGTGAAGCCCGACGCCGACGGCACGCTCAAGTGGACGCTCGACCTCAAGCCCGGCGAGAAGCGCGAGCTGCCGCTCAAGTTCAGCATCGAACGCCCGGCCGAAGTTGCGGTCGCGGGGCTGGAGTAAGTTAACGGTTCACAGTTCACGGTTCACTGTTTGCTTCTCACGAACCTTTTCGCTCAGGCGATTGATCAACGTGGTTCTCATGTCATCGCCTGACGAAGCGAGGCAGGGCGCGACCCCTTGGCGTGCCCTGCCTTTTTATTTGTTTCCATTATTCATTCAATCATCTCGCTCCGGCTAAGAAATCTTCGTGCGGAACGTCATACTTTCACGCATGCTCCCATCCTCTTCCATGAAAACTCTCCGCCCCACCCTGCTGTTGGTTTGTTTCATCGCCGTGCTCCGCGCCGCGCCCGTCGAGTCCCGCATCACCGCCGTCACCGTTTACACCGAGGGCGCCATTGTCACGCGCACCGCCCACCTCGACTTGCCGGCCGGCCAAACCGACCTCGCTTTTGAAAACTTGCCCGCCGCCCTCGTTGACGAGTCGCTCCAAGTCTCCGGCCACGGCACGGCCAGCGTCACGATCCTTGATGTCACCGCCCACACCACCTTTGTCGCCGCCCCATCCGATCCGCGGGTGAAAGCAATTCAGGACAGTATCACCGACTTGCAGAAAAAAGTCCGCCTCCTCGACGACCGCGGCGCCGTGCTCGACCAGCAGCGCGCCCTGCTCGGCAAGATTGAGGATGCAGTCGCCGCGCCGCCGACCAAGGACTCCACTGCGCCGCGGCCAAGTTTCGACGACTGGCAGAAGCTTCTCGCTTTCGCCGACGACAACCGCAGTAAATTTGCCGCCGAGCAGCAGTCGCTCGATGCGCAACGCCAGGCGTTGCAGGATCAAATCACCGCCGCCGGCGCGCAGCTGGGCAACCTTACCCGAAAAACCGACCCCGACCGCAGCAACAAAACCGTGACGGTGCGCGTGGCCGCCGCCAGCGCCGGCTCACTCGACCTCACCCTCGCCTATGCCGTGCCCGGCGCCTCGTGGACGCCCACCTACGACGCACGCCTGCACAGCGACGAACACACCGTCGAACTCACTTACTTTGGCCTGGTGCAACAAAGTACCGGCGAAGACTGGAAGGACATCGCCCTCACGCTCTCGACCGCAAGGCCCAGCCTCGGCGGCGATGCGCCGGAATTAAAGCCGTGGATTGTGGATGTCGTGCAACCAGCGCCAACCGGAGGCCTCAACGGCGATGAAACAATCGTAATGGAGAAATTCCAAGTCACCGCTGAGCCAGCTCGCGGTTATAGCGCCTCTGAGACCATGGCGGGCTCAAGAATTGATACAAATGTTTCCTACAATTCGGCCTCGGTTGACAACACCGTCACCAGCGCGTCGTTCAAGATCCCCGTTGCGGCCACCGTCCCCAGCGACAACACGGCGCAAAAAGTCGGCATTGCCACCGCCACGCTCGACGCAAAGCTCCAGTATCAGTCCGCGCCCCGCGCACTTGAAGCCGCGTTTCTCAGCGCTTCCGCGACAGATTCAACCGATTACCCGCTGCTGGCTGGCGACGTAAATGCGTTTCTCGACGACAGCTTCGTCGCCACGGGTTCACTCCCGACCGTCATGCCCGGCGCAAAATTCGAGCTCGCATTCGGCGCCGACGAGGGCATCGCCATCAAGCGCAAGGTCGTGAACCGCTTCACCGAGGACACCGGCCTCATCAGCAAGGGCAAGCGCGTGACCTATGAATTTCTTGTCACCATCACCAACAACAAAAAGACCGCCCAGCACATCGTGCTCAAGGACCTGGTCCCGGTTTCTCGCAACGAGAAGCTCGTCGTGAAGCTTTTGACGCCCGCCGAGGGTGATCTCAGCACCGCGGACGAACCCAAGGAGGCCTCCCTCGAAGCCGACGGCAAACTTGTCTGGCGGCTCGACCTCAAGCCCGGCGAGAAACGCGAGCTGCCGCTCAAGTTCAGCGTCGAGTATCCGTCCGACCTCGCAGTCGCGGGGCTGGAGTAAGGGTCAAGCCTAGTCATTGGTTATTGGTCATTAGTCATTGGTAATTAGTCGCCGGTCTTTCCTTCGGCGTTCAGCGCAGCGCGCTGCATGTTCCCGGAGGCTTGCGGGACAGCCGTTGCGCGCTAGATTGCTCCCGCATGCCCGACCAACGCGCCACTGACTCCAAATCGTCGCGGATCGCCGTGCCCATCCTGCTCGTGGTGGCTTTCGCCTTGTTCGGGCTCGGCATTTTCTTTCCGTTTTTCCACGTCACAAAATTCTGGGTTTTCTCGGACGCCATCTCGGTCGTCAGCGGCCTCTTCACCTTGTTTCAGTCGCATGAATATTTTCTCTTCGGCATCCTCACGCTCTTCACGCTCATCTTTCCGTGCGTGAAGCTCGGCCTGCTGGCCATCGTGTGGGCCAAGCGCATGCACGACCTCGCGCGTGTGCGCCGGCTGCACGAATGGGTGGAGCACCTGGGCAAGTGGTCCATGCTCGACGTGTTTGTCGTCGCCATCCTGATCGTCGCGATGAAATCCGCCAACCTGGCCGACCTCCACATCGGCTTCGGGCTGTATCTCTTCACCTTTTCCGTCATCACGACGCAGCTCACCTCGTCGTGGATCAGCCGTTTCCTGCGGCGCGGGCACTAATTTAATGAGGAAACCAGGAAGCCATGAAACGAGCATTCGAAATTTCTCTCCTCTTGGGTTCATGGCTTCCTAATTAAAATTTTTCCTGTTTTCGGTGGGATAAATCACCCGTCCGCTTGCGAAACGCCCGCCGCGGGCTACTGATTCAGCGTCATGAAGCCCCGCCAACTCGCCGGTATTTTTCTCGCCATGTTCTTAGCCGCTTTTTTTGCCGAGGCCGATCCGCTCGCCCTCGGCGCCAGCCTGCCCGCCGTCACCGGCACCACCGAAACCGGTGCGCCGCTCGATTTCTCCACGCTCAACCAAGGTTACACGCTCGTGTATTTCTATCCGCGGGCCGAGACCTCCGGCTGCACGGCGCAGGGCTGCTCGTTGCGCGACGCCTACGACGTGCTGCAAAAACGAGGCGTCACGGTCATCGGCGTGAGCACCGACACCGTGGAGAAACAAAAAGCCTTCAAGGACAATCATCGCTTCCCCTTCACGCTCATCGCCGACCCGGATAAAAAAGTCATCACGGCCTTCGGTGTTCCCACCCGCAGCGTCCCCCTCATGGGCGAAATGGCCACCCGCCAGGCTTTTCTTTTCAAGGACGGCAAGCTCGTCTGGCGCGACCTGAAGGCCGCGACGAAAAAGCAGGCGGAAGATGTTTTGAAAACACTCGATGCGAGTGAAGTTCCAAGTAGCAGGTGACAAGTAACAAGACCGTCAGCACCTAATCTTGGAACTTGAAAACTTGGTCCTTGATACTTTGAGCGCTGCCGCGCTCAACTCGCCGCTTTTTGAATCGTCGCGGGGGGCGGCGGGCGGCTGACGGTCACCTTGTCCACGCGATGGCGGTCCATGTCCATTACCTCGAAGCGCCAGCCACCCCAGTCAAAATGGTCGCCCGTCGCCGGGATGCGCCCGAACTGCGTGACGATGAAACCGGCCAGCGTCTGGTAATCCGCCTCGTCCTCGCCCGGCAACGCGTCGAGGAGAAGCAGCGTTTTCAGCGCGCCGGTTGAGAGCGTGGCATCGAGCACCCACGAGCCATCCTCACGCTGGCGCGCCTCGGGCTGGCCGCGCCGGCCCATCGCCGGCATGTCGCCCACGATGGCCTCCAGCACGTCGATCAG
>DASYOA010000262.1:0-3124 GCA_036008265.1 Opitutaceae bacterium | reverse complement strand
CAAAGTCCAATAAATGAGATGAACAGCCTTTAATAAACTCTCTACGATAAAACCCGCGGCCATAATGCTGCCGAAGGGCAAAAGGAAAACGCCGTACCAAATGCCGTTTTGTTCTTTAGCCATACAGATTATGATGTTTGGGGTCAGCTTTTGCTGATCTCTTCCATCCCATTTATTTATGGATTCATCGTTCGCGCATGGGATCTAAGCGACCAAGAGCAAATGCCCATCTCTCTCACTCAAACTGGAGATTCCTCGCGCGGCTCGGAATGACAGGTCTTTACCCAAACTGAGTCACTACTCACACACTCGTCAAGTTGACAACCTGCGAACTTTTGTCAGCTTTTTGACGTGAAAACGACATACACTTTGCGCGAGGCCCAGCGCGGCCTGAGCGGGCTGGTGCGCGTGGCCGAGAGCGGCCGCGTGGCCACCATCACCCGCCATGAAAAACCGGTGGCACATGTCATTTCCTCCGACCGGCTGGAGGCGCTTTTCGAGACGATGGAGCTGATGGCCGACCGCGACTTCATGCAGGCGTGGAAGCGCGAGCAGGCGGGCAAGACGCGTTATCGTCCGTTGACGGCGCTGGATGAAGCTTGAACTCGTCATCGGCGACCAGGTGCTGGCCTTTGCGCGGACGCTCGCCCCGGAGACCCGCCAACGGTTGCGCCACGCACTGCAGGAACTGGCCGCAGGCCGCGGCGACATCAAACCACTGGAACGCGAACTGGCGGGACTTTACCGCCTTCGGGTCGGACAACATCGCGTGATTTTTCGCTACGCCGGCCGGCAGGTGCGTTGCTTTTACGCCGCCCCACGCGACATAGTTTACGACGTGCTCGCCAGCCGCCTGAAAGAGTTTTTGGACAAGTAAGCATCGCTTTGTCATTCCGAGCCGTGCGAGGAATCTCGTCTGACTGGATCGGAGATTCCTCGCACGGCTCGGAATGACAGACCTGTATGCAAAACACTGAGAGCGCGTCAGGGACGCCGCGCTCCACCACCAATCAGCCGGTAATTTCAGCCTTTAAGGTAGGGCGCGACCGCGCGAAAGGCCCCTCACTCCATCTTCACCCGCGCGCGGTAGAAAGCGTCGAACTTGGCGTAGATTTTTTTCGGATCTTCCAGTGTGAGCGCTTCCTCGACGAGGGTCTTCGCGTCGCTGAGCTTCATCGCGCGCACGAGGTATTTCACCGCGGGCAGGAGCGTGGGCGACATGCTGAGTTCGTCCACGCCGAGACCGAGCAGCAGGGGCGCGAAAACGGGATCGCCCGCCATTTCGCCGCAGACGGCGACCTTGATGTTGGCCTGGTGCGCCTGTTCGACAATGTATTTGAGCATGCGCAGGATGGCCGGGTGCGTGGGCTCATAAAGATGCGCAATGCGGTCGTTCACGCGGTCGATCGCGAGCATGTACTGGATGAGATCGTTGGTGCCGATGCTGAAGAAGCCGCACTTCCGGGCCAGGAGGTCGGCCGTGACCGCGGCGCTGGGAATTTCGATCATGCTGCCGACGGAGATATTCTCGTCGAAGGGCTGGCCGCGCTGCTTCAGCTCGGCCTTGCACTCGTCGAGCACCGCGTTCGCCCGGGCCAACTCCTCCACCCCGCTGATCATCGGGTACATGATTCGAACCTTGCCATATGAGCTGGCCAGAAGGATGGCGCGAAGCTGGTCCTTGAAGAGATTGACGTGCTCGAGGCAGAAGCGGATGGCGCGAAAGCCCATAAAGGGATTGTCCTCCTTCGGAAAAAGTTCGGGCGCGCTCGCCATCGGTTTGTCGCCGCCGAGGTCCAGCGTGCGGATGATGACCGGGTGCGGCGCAAGCGCCTCGGCCACGGCCTTGTAGGCGAGGAACTGCTCCTGTTCGGTCGGGATGCGCGCGGAGTTGAGGTAAATATATTCGGTGCGGAACAGCCCCACGCCTTCCGCGGCAAATTCCTTCGCCTGCGCGGTCTCATCGACCTTCTCGATGTTGGCCATGAGTGCGACCGGCACGCCGTCGAGCGTGACTGCGGGCTGGCGGCTGGCCTCGAGCAGGCGCTGCTCGAAGGATTTTTTCTGGATCTGGATCTTGCCGTAGCGGAAAAGGGTCTGCTCCGACGGGTTGAGCACGACCACGCCTTCGTAGCCGTCCACGATGGCCCAGTCGCCGTTGCGGGCTTTCTTCGTGAGGTCGCGCACGCCGACGACGGCGGGAATTCGCATCGAGCGGGCGACGATGACGGCGTGGCTGGTCTTGCTGCCCGTGTCGGTCACGATGCCCAGCGCCTGGCTGCGGTCGATGCTGGCCGAGTCGGAGGGCGAGATGTCGTTCGCCACGACGACGCGTTTGTCAGCGAGGCGGCTGAGATTGTTGATGGCCTGGCCGAGAAGATTTTGCAGCACGCGCTGCGCCACGTCGCGAAGATCGCCCGCGCGTTCGCGCAGGTATTCGTCGTCGATCTCGTCAAAGGCCTTGATGTAACGCGAGGCGACCTGGTTGAAGCACGTCTCGATATTGCGCCCGGTCTTTTCGAACTCGCGGATCGTCTCGCCGATGAGCGCCTGATCCTCAAGCACCATCAAATGCGCATCGAAAATGCGCGCTTCATCCCCACCAAGGTTTTTTTCCACCTCATCCTGAATTTTCGCGATCTGCTGGCGCGTCGTCAGCAGCGCCTGCTCGAAGCGCGCAATTTCCGCCACGCGCTTGTTGGGATCGACCTGATAGGACGGTACCTCGACGTCGCTCTTCTCATAGAGAAAAATTTGTCCATAGGCGATGCCTTGCGAGGCGGAGATGCCTTGCACGACAAGTTCTTCTTTAGCGCTGGTTTCCATGAGCGACAAACATCGCCTTCCGGGGCAAGCAGGCGGCGCCACAGGATAACCCCAACGCTGTGAGGGTGGTCAATAGCGATTTGTAAAATTCAGGAGATTCGCGTCTCCACCACCCACGCCGTCGCGCCCCACGCCTCGCGGATGCGCAATTTCACTGCCTCCACTGCGGTGCCGGCCGGCAACAGCGCAAAACACGCGCTCCCGCTCCCGCTCAGGCGTGTCGCCAGCCCAAATTCCGCGCCCAATGCATCGAGCAGCACCGGCAACGCGGGAAATTTCCAAAACGCCGGGCGCTCAA
>DASYOA010000261.1:0-6334 GCA_036008265.1 Opitutaceae bacterium | reverse complement strand
CCTCGACGATGGCGGTCTTGCCCACGCCGGGCTCGCCGATCAGCACGGGATTGTTTTTCGTTTTGCGCGAAAGGATGCGGATCGTGCGCCGGATTTCCTCGTCGCGGCCGATGACGGGATCCATTTTGCCCTTTCGCGCCTGTGCCACGAGATCGATGCCGTATTTTTCGAGCGCCTCGTACGTCGCCTCAGGATTGTCGGTCGTCACGCGCTGCGAGCCGCGGATTTCCTTGAGCGTTTTTAAAACCTTCGCGCGATCGAGGCCGAAGCTTTGGAAAAGTTTTTTGAGTGCATCGGGTTTGCCGACCTCGATCAGGCCGAGCAGCAGGTGCTCGACGGAAACATATTCGTCCTTGAGCGACTTCGCCTCGTCCTCGGCTCGGGTGAGCACGTCGTTCACCGCCTGTGTCACGTAAACCTTCGACGTATCGACGCTGCCCGTGACCTTCGGCAGCTTCTCAAGCTCGCGATCGACCGCGAGCTGCAGCGCGCTGACCGTCAGGCCCAGTTTTTCGACGAGGCCGGGCACGATGCCGTTTTCCTGCGCGAGCAACGCCGACAGCAAATGCCATGTGTCCACCTCGTTGTGACTGAGGTGGCGCGCAAGGGCCTGCGCGTCGGTGACGGCCTGGCGCGACATCTGGGTAAGCTTGGCAAAGTCCATGATATGCATTCTTGCACGCTCTGGGCCAGATTCGCAACTGCCTTGCCTCCTTCGGGAAGAGCATCGCCATTTGCGCCGGCCTGTGTCATCGCCGGGCAAACTGACACGCTACGGAGTCAGTTTGAGTCAGTATATTGGCACCTCAATCCACGCGAAAAAGACGTTGCCCGATAAGCGGGAATGATTAGATTGCAAGCATGACCAAGCTGGCGGAAATCCAAGAGGCCATTCTGCACCTGCCGCCTTATGAGCAGGCCGCATTGAGGCATTGGTTTTTGGAGGCTGAGGAAAGCCCTGAACTACTTGCAGCTATCGACGAAGCGGACCGTTCGCTGGCAGAAGAAGGCGGCGTGCCCATTGAGGAAGTGCGCAAAAATCTGCATCGATGGATTACAAAGTAATCCTCGCCAGGACGGCCTTGCGCGACTTGGGAGAGATTGCCCGCTACATCGCCCGGGACAACCCGCGGGCCGCTGAAAAGGTTGGCTTCGAATTGATTGAAATTGCCGAGTCTCTCAGGGTGATGCCGCTGCGCGGCTTTGCCGTGAAGTCGCGCCCCGGTGTGCGCCGATTATTGAAAGACCCGTATTTGGTGCTCTATCGCGTGGACGAGACACGATATGTAGTGAGCGTGCAGCGCTTTTGGCACGCCAAGCGCGATCCGCAAGCCCTGCAAACCGAATAAAGGCCAGGCACAATCGTCATGCCCTAAACTTAGCGGCCATTTCTTTTCTGATACCCCGATGATTGCCTCGCGCTAAGTCTGCGCTTTGTCTATCGGGAATCCCGTGATCGCCGAACTCACCCAACTCCTCGGCCCGCAAAACGTCCTCACCGAGAAAGAAGATCTCATCCCCTACTCTTTCGACGGCACCGCCACGTTGAAACAGCTTCCACGCGTGGTCGTGTTCCCGCGCCACGCGCAGGACGTGAGCGCCGTGCTCAAGCTCGCCCACGCGCACCGCGCGCCGGTCGTCACGCGCGGCAGCGGCACCGGGCTCAGCGGCGGCAGCGTGCCGGTCGAGGGCGCGATCGTGCTCTGCCTCGTGAAGATGGACAAAATCCTCGAGCTCGATCCGCGCAATTTCACGCTGCGCGCCGAGGCCGGCGTGGTGACGCAGAAAATCTATGACGCGGCCGACGCGGCCGGGCTGTTTTATCCGCCCGATCCCGGCTCGATGAAGGTTTCCACCATCGGCGGCAACGTCGCCGAAAACGCCGGCGGCCTGCGCGGCCTCAAATACGGCGTCACCCGCAACTACATCATGGGCCTGGAGGTCGTGCTCGCCAACGGCGACATCTGCCCGCTCGGCAACAAGTGCGTGAAAGACGTCGCCGGCTACAACCTGCGCGATCTTTTCATCGGCAGCGAGGGCACGCTCGGCGTCGTCACCCAGGTGCTGTTGAAACTTTTGCCCAAGCCCGCCGCGCGGCAGACGCTGCTCGCCACCTACGCGCAGATGGACGCCGCCGCCGAAACGGTCTCCGCCATCATCGCCGCAAAAATCATTCCGTGCACGCTGGAGTTTCTCGACCGCAAAACCATCCGCTGCGTCGAGGATTTTACGCGGGTCGGCCTGCCGACCGACGCCGAGGCGTTGCTGCTCATCGAGACCGACGGCCATCCCGCCGCCGTGGCGGACGAAGCCGCACAGATCGAAAAGCTCTGCCACGCGCACGGCGCCACCTCGGTGAAGCGCGCCGCCAACGCCGAGGAAGCGGCCAAGCTCGCCGCCGCGCGCCGCAGCGCCTTCAGCGCCCTCGCCCGCGTGAAGCCCACGACAATTTTGGAAGACGCCACCGTGCCGCGTAGCGAACTGGCGAAGATGATCCGCTTCGTCGAACAAACCGCCGCAAAACACCGGCTCGACATCGCGACCTTCGGCCACTTCGGCGACGGCAATCTGCACCCGACGTTTCTCACCAACGAGCGCGACACCGACGAAATGCACCGCGTCGAGACCGCGATGAAGGAAATATTTGAATATGCGTTGTCGCTCGGCGGCACCATCACCGGCGAGCACGGCGTGGGCCTCGCGAAAAAGGCGTTTCTGAAACAACAACTCGGCGCGCAGTCCTACCCGTTGTTGCGGGCGATTAAACGCACGCTTGATCCGGACGGACTGCTGAATCCGGGAAAAATCTTCGATTGAACATCCAACATCGAACATCGAACGCCCAACATCGAAGTCAGCACCTTGAAATTTGCTGCTATACTCAGGCATGAATCTTCCGACTAAAACCGTTGAAAAAAGAAAATTCGATCTCGAGGAACGTCTGCTTGATTTTTCTGTACGAATAATTCGGCTTGCAGAAAAAATGCCGAAGACGGTTGCGGGCCGACACGTTGGCGGGCAAGTTCTTCGTTCAGGCACTTCGCCATACGGCAATCATGGGGAGGCTGAAGATGCTGAGTCTAGCGATGACTTCATTCATAAATTAAAAATTTGCCTGAAGGAACTGAGGGAGTCGTGGCGTTGGCTTCGTTTAATCCAGCGCGTTCCAATGGTTCCAAAACCCGATTTGATGAATCCTCTTATCCAGGAATCGGATGAGCTGATCCGTATCTTTCGTACAAGCATTGCAACTGCCCGACGTAACAAAGAGAAGAGAGGCGAAACTTGAGCGTTCGATGTTCGATGTTGGATGTTCGATGTTCAGCCACAGGATCGAATAATCTAGCGACGCTAGATTATTCGATCCTGCAGCAGTGCATGCACTGCGGGCTCTGCCTGCCATCGTGCCCGACTTACGTCGAGACAGGTCACGAGCGAAATTCCCCGCGGGGACGCATCTCCCTTATGCGCGCCGTCGCCGATGGCGAACTGGAAACCACGCGCGGTTTCGCCGATGAAATGAGTTACTGCCTCGGCTGCCTCGCCTGCACCACCGCCTGCCCGGCCGGCGTCGATTACACGACCTTGCTCGAAACCGCCCGGGCCCACGTCGAGCAAAGCGGTATCGCCGCTTCGCCGAAGCGAAATTTTGTCCGCTGGTTTGCGCTGCGTTTTCTTTTCACGCATCCGCGCGCACTGCGCGCCGCCGGCCGGTTGCTGTGGCTTTATCAGACGAGCGGACTGCAGGCGTTCGCGCGCCGATTGAAACTCACGGCCCTGCTGCCGAAAAGCCTGCGCGAACTCGAGCCGCAAACGCCGCGCATCGCCCGATATTTTTCTGATGCGCTCATCGCTGAAACGGAACAGCCCAAACCTTTTAACGCAGAGGACGCAAAGGTTACGGTTAAAGATCGATCACGCTACCGTGTAGCCGTGCTTACGGGCTGCGTGCAGGACCTCGTGTTCTCCGACATCAACCGCGCCACGGTCGATGTGCTGCTCGCCAACGGCTGCGAAGTCGTCACCCCGCGCGCGCAGGCTTGCTGCGGTTCGCTGCACGCGCACAACGGCGATCTCGAAACAGCGCGCCAGCTCGCGCGTCGCCAACTCGACGCGATCAACCCCGCCGACTTCGACGCCATCATCACCAACGCAGCCGGCTGCGGCTCGCATCTCAAGCATTACGATCGGCTGCTGGCGGGGGAAACGACTTACGAAGAGCGGGCACGTCAATGGTCACACAAGGTGAAAGATATTTCCGAGTTTCTCGTTGAGATCGGCTTTCGAAACCCCTCGCCTCTCGCCCATCGCCTCTCGCCTCAAGTCGTGACTTATCACGAGGCCTGCCATCTGTGCCACGGACAAAAAATCTCCGCGCAGCCGCGTGAAATCTTGCGGGCCATCCCCGGCATCGAATTGCGCGAGTGCGCCGAGGCCACCTGGTGCTGCGGCAGCGCCGGCATCTACAATATCACCCAGCCACAAACCGCGGCGTGGCTCCAGCAGCGCAAGCTCGGACACCTGCGCGCGACCGGCGCGAGCATCGTCGCCACGGCCAATCCCGGATGTCACATCCAGATTGAAAACGGATTCCGCCAGGCCGGCGAAAAGGTTGAGATCGTCCATCCGGTCGTCCTGCTCGCCCGCGCCTACGCTGCGGAAAAGCCGCGAGACACGTGATCTTTAGCGCAAAGGACGCGAAGAAACACTCCGACGCGGGGTGAGGGCACCCCGCCCACAATTGAAAGAAGGCCGCAAGAAACAGGTTGCCGCCTTTAAGGTAGGGCGAGGCCGTCCTCGACGAGCCCCTCGACAGGCTCGGGGCAGCAGCCGCGGCTGCTGTGAAGCCGTGAGCGAAGTCGAACGGCTCGCCCGGAGGTCTCGCCCTACCGACGCTACCGCGCCACACCAAGAGCAAGCGACAAAACGTATGAGTTCATTGGTAGCCAAGCGAGGAATCTCCATTCTTATCCACGGTTGACCAATGACGTGAGATTTCTCGCTCGGCTCGGAATGACATCAACATAGATCATTGATTATCAGCTATATTTGATATTTCATGCCTTTATTCAAAATTTCAAGCAATTATTAATCATTAATATGCGTTTTTAAGCATGTTATCTAACAGAAAATCATGTAAATAATTATTCGATTTTTATGACTTATTGCCAATTAATGCTTAATTAGTGGCTTAAAATCGCAAAATACGCGGGTATATATACCAATAATGAAACTGTTTGATTTTATATTAAAATGCATAAATATGCTTATTATGTCATTGTCATTTAAAACCCACGATGAATTGCAGACGGTACTGGGCGAGCGGCTGCGGGCTCTTCGGTTGAGCCGCAATTTCTCTCAGCGCGAACTTGCCGACAAGGCTGGTGTCTCGTTGCGCGCTTTGCACAACTTTGAAGCCGGCTCCGGCTCGACCCTCGAAACTTTCCTGCGGGTTTTGAAAGGATTGAATGCGGTGGACGCGATCGACGCCTTGGTGCCACAACCCAAGGTCAGTCCCCTCACCCTGCTCAAAATGGGCGCCGTGCCCCAACGCGTCAGACGCAAGCAAGCCGAAGTGACAGGTAACAGGTATCAAGTTCCAAGATAACCGATCACTCCTGATTCCTAATCCTGATACTTGATACCTGACACCTGATACTTCCCGCATGAGCTCAACCAAGGTCATCGAAGTTCGCATTTGGAACACCCTCGTCGGGGCGGTCGCCCCCGATCCGGCGCTGGGCTGCCATGCTTTCGAATACGATGAAGGCTGGCGTCGTTCGGGTGAGGAGTTGGCTCCGCTCATGATGCCGACTACCTCACCGGATCGGATCTTCGCCTTCCCCGCGCTGGGTCCCTCCTTCCACGGCCTGCCCGGACTTTTGGCCGATGCCCTGCCCGATGATTTCGGCAATGGGCTCATCGATGCCTGGATGGCCCGGCATGGCGTGGACAAGTCGGCGGTCACCGCACTCGACCGGCTGGCGTACATGGGCAAGCGCGGCCTCGGCGCGCTGGAATTTCGCCCCAGCAAAAGCGCCGCGAAGGAAAGCGCGCAGCCGCTGGAGATGAAATCCCTCGTGGAAACCGCGCGCAAGGTGATGCAGGGGGATTTCAGCAGCGACACGCACGCCCAGGCTGCGCTGGCCAACATCATCCGGGTGGGAACCTCCGCCGGCGGGGCGCGAGCCAAGGCGGTGATCGCGTGGAATCCGGCCACGCGCGAAATTCGCAGCGGACAATTCGACCTCACGGATGGATTTGAACACTGGCTGCTAAAATTTGACGGCGTGGGCAAGGACCACGAACTCGGCACCTCTGCCGATTACGGACG
>DASYOA010000260.1:0-5386 GCA_036008265.1 Opitutaceae bacterium | reverse complement strand
GAAAACACGGATAAGGAATTTTCACCCCTCATGAACAGGTATTCCATTCGCGTCTATTCGCGTTCATTTGCGGTTAAAAAATCATGCTCACAAACGATTCGCGTTCATCCATGTGCGGATTGTGGCCGGCCCCGGCGACGGTTTCAATGCGGGCCTGTGGAAAGTATTGCAGGATTTTTTCGTGGTCCTGCGCGTCCACGAAGCGCGATTTTCCACCGAGAATAAACAAAGTCGGGCCGGCGTAGCGGTCGCCGGGCGCGAGCGAATTTTTTTCCACTTCCGGCAGTGTACGCGTGAGCACCGGCAGGTTGACCTGCCAGCGCCAGCGGCCATCGGCGTCGCGCTCCAGGTTGGTCACGAGAAATTTCCTCATCGCCCATTTGGGCACGCGCATCTCGAATTGCTGTTCGGCCTCCGCACGCGAAGCCAGGCGGCTGAGATCGAGTTCATTCATGGCGGTAAATTCCTCATGATGCGCCGGCAGGGCATACGCCTTCGGCGCGATATCCACGACGATGAGCCGCGTCACGCGGCCGGGATGGCGGCACACCAGCAGCATGGCGACTTTCCCGCCGAGGCTGTGGCCGAGGAACGTGGCCTTGGTGATGGCCTGGGCGTCGAGCCAGGCGAGCACGTCGTCCATCATCGTCTCGTAAGTCATCTCATCCGCATGGGGCGAGCGGCCGTGATTGCGCAGGTCGAGGGCAAAGACATGGAATTTTCCCGCCAGGTCGGCGCCGGCCGTCTGCCAGTTGCGCGACGAGCCGAGCAACCCGTGCAGGATGACCAGAGGCGGATGGCCTTCGCCGCCTAAATCTCGATGGAAAAGTTCTAACACAAAGTTTTTCATGCTAAAATAGAGAAGCAGGATAGCGAACCTATGCACCCGCCTTACAACAAAGTCCATATCCGGCCAAACGAAGCGATAAATGCTCTCTGATTTTACACGAAGGCCGCCAAGGAACGCGAGAGACGCTGATATGCATCCGCTTTACAACAAAGCCCATGCCTATTCAGGCAGAGTGATCGGAGCGGCCATCGAAGTGCATCGGTTGAAAGGCCCTGGCTTGATCGAGAGCATTCATGAGAAATGCATGATGCGTGAACTCGCCTTGCAAAACATCCCGGCAGTTCAGCAGATTCCTGTCCCCATCGATTACAAGGGCCTGCAATTCGATGAATCACTTCGCCTCGACGTTTTTGTGGATGCCTGCCTTATCGTCGAAATCAAAGTGGTGGGAAAAATTCTTCCAATTCATAAAGCCCAACTTCTTTCCTACATGAAGCTGCTCGATGTACCGCTCGGCTTGCTGATCAACGTTCATGAGATTCTCCTAAGAAATGGCATCACCCGGCTTATCCTGGAAGGCGCCGACCAACCTTAATCGCTTCGCGGCCCTTGGCGACCTTGGTGTAAAAATATCCGTGCTCTCCGTGTCTCTGTGGTTAATGGTGAAGCCTTATGCCTGATCCTGAGAAAACCACCCCGATGATGCAGCAATACTTCGAGGTGAAGCGCGGGCTGCCCTCCGAGACGATGCTGCTTTTCCGCCTGGGCGATTTCTTCGAGATGTTCTTCGACGACGCCGTCACCGCCTCGCGGCTGCTCGGCCTCACGCTGACCAAGCGGCAGGAAACCCCGATGGCCGGGCTGCCCGCGCATGCGCTCGACAATTACGTGGGCAAGCTCCTCGCCGCCGGGAAAAAAGTCGCCATTTGCGACCAGCAGGAACCCGCCCAGCCCGGCAAGCTCGTCAAGCGCCAGCTCACGCGCATCCTGACGCCCGGCACGACCCTCGCCGCCAGCCAGCTCGACGCCCAGCGCAACCATTACCTCGCCGCGCTCAGCCTCGATAAACACGGCCTGCATGCGGCCTGGCTCGACCTCTCGACCGGGGAATTCCGCGTGGCCACCGACGCGCACCTGGAAAATTTGCTTCCCGTCCTTTCCGCGCTGAATCCCGCCGAAATCCTGCTGCCGGAAGACGAGCTCGCGCGCTGGCAGGCCGCCCCGCACGAGCAGATCGCCCTGCATGCGCTGCATCATTTCTGCTCCGCGCGCCTTTGCACGGGGCTGCCCGCCTACCATTTTGAAACTTCGGCCGGCGCGCGCACCGTCGCGGATGCGCTCGGCGTGCTCAACCTTCAGGGGTTCGGCCTCGCCGCCAACCACCCTGCCCTCGGCCCGGCCGGCGCGCTGGTTTACTACGCCACCGAAAACCTCTGCGCGAAGCCGGAAAATCTCCGCCGCCTGCAGGAATATCGCAGCATGCGCACGCTGCTGCTCGACCCCGCCACCCTGCGCAACCTGGAGATTTTCCAGTCGGTCCGCGGCACGCGCGAAGGTTCGCTGCTCGGCGCCATCGACCGCACCGCCACCGCCACGGGCGCGCGCTTGCTCGAACGCTGGCTCGCCGCGCCCACGCTCGAGCTCGCTGAAATCCAGCGCCGGCAGGCGCTCGTCGCCGAACTGCTCGCCCAGCCCACGCGCCTCGCCGCGCTACGCGCATCGATGGCGAACATCCGCGACATCCCGCGCATCCTCGGCCGCCTGCAAAACCGCCTCCGCAACCCCCGCGAGCTCGGCGGCGTGCGCGATACGCTCGCGCAGCTTCCCGCGATCGGCGCGGAGCTGTCGGGTTTCGGCGGCGAACTCGCCGCCGGATACCTGACGAAGCTCGGCGATTTTTCGCCCTTGCGCGAGCTCCTGGCCCGCGCGCTGGCCGACGAACTCCCGGCCGATTTACAGGAAGGCAATTTCATCCGCGCCGGGCACGACACCGAACTCGACAGCATGCGCACGCTCACCAGCGGCAACAAAACCTGGCTCTCCGATCTCGAAACCGCCGAGCAACAACGCACCGGGATCAAGAGCCTGAAGGTGCGCTTCAACTCCGTCTTCGGCTATTACATCGAGGTCACCAAGGCCAACCTGCATCTCGTGCCCATCGGCTACGTACGGAAACAGACGACTGCGAACGGCGAGCGTTTCATCACCGACGCCCTCAAGCAGAAGGAAAAGGAAATTTTTCACGCCGAGGAAAACTCCCTCGGCCGCGAATTGGAATTGTTCAACGCCCTGGTCGCCGCCGTGCTCGCCGAATCCGTCGCGTTGTCGCAGGCAGCCGAGGCCCTCGCCGAACTCGACGTGCTCGCCGGCTGGGCCGGGCTCGCCCGCGAATGGAATTACTGCCAGCCCGCGCTCGACGAGGGCAACGGGCTCGAAATCGCCGAAGGCCGCCACCCGGTCGTCGAACAGATGATGAAGATCGAGCGCAACGGACTCGCGGGCACGCAGGCATTCGTGCCCAACGACACGCAGCTCGCGTCCGGCGACGCGCAAATCCTCCTGCTCACCGGCCCGAACATGGCGGGCAAATCAACCTACATCCGGCAGGCGGCGTTGATCACGTTCATGGCCCAGATCGGCTGTTGGGTGCCGGCCCAGTCCTGCCGCGTCGGCCTGGTGGACCGGATCTTTTCCCGCGTGGGAGCGAGCGACGACCTCGCGCGTGGCAACTCGACCTTCATGGTCGAGATGAACGAAACCGCCAACATCCTCAACAACGCCACCGACCGTTCGCTCATCATCCTCGACGAGATCGGCCGCGGCACCTCGACCTACGACGGCCTCAGCATTGCCTGGGCGGTCGTCGAGCATCTGCACCGCGGCGCCGAGCTCGGGCCGCGCACGCTCTTCGCCACGCACTACCAGGAGCTCACGCAACTCGACAAACACCTGCCCCGCCTGCGCAATTTCTCCGTCGCGGTAAAGGAATGGAATGACGACATCGTCTTTGTCCGCCGCGTCGTGCCCGGCGCGGCCGACCGCAGCTACGGCATCCAGGTGGCGCGGCTGGCCGGCCTGCCGCCGAGCGTCCTCGACCGCGCAAAAACTATTTTGGCCCGGTTGGAAAGCGATGACACCTCGGTCGAGCTGCCCGCGCCCCAAGCCCGCCCGAAGAAAAAAATCTCCGTCAAGCCCCCGGACGATGCGCAGCTCAATCTGCTCTGAAAACAGCGAGCGTTAGCCACAAAGGATCACAAAGAGCGCAAAGAAAGGGTGCTTTTCGTTTACAGGGATGTTTTTCGTATTTTCTCTGCGATCCTTGTGATCCTTCGTGGCAAAATACGACCCCTTTGCCTTGGCTCTTAGCGATGCGTCAGTGCAGACGCGCGACGCGACGGCTTGGCGACAGGTACTGCGTGCCGATTGGCGAGACGACGGTTAAAAAACACCATGCGCTCTTCGGGCGTCATATCACGAACCACGCGGCTGGCCTCACGCCGCCAGCGGCGTGAGGCCGCGATCGCGTCAAAGGTCTTTTTCTTTGTAGCCACGGATAAGCAAGGTTGGCGTTACTATACGCATGCACACACCGTAGGGACAGGGCACACACCGTAGGGACAGGCAAAAAATGGCTGAAACTTTGAGAAGTTTGTCGGAGGCGAGCTAGAAAACATATAATGGATAGAATACGGGCACGACGGTTCGAAAATTGTCGCTATGTGGATATTCCGCAGCGTGCAGACCGATAAAATCCGCCTACACGACGAACAGCGCCCGCCTGAAATGTTTCTATTCTATCCAAATACCGCTTTGCGGAGTCCGCGCAGGGTCATGATGTCTCCCCAGTCGGTGATCTTCGGTAAGGGATGTGGCGCGGTTTGTTCACGCCGGCCGGTGCGGGCACAGTAAACAGCGAGTTGTCTCTCCACAAAGGCCTGGCTGCCCAGAACCGCTCCATCGCTAAAGTAACGCACGCGGCAGCGCAAAACCGTAGCCAGTGGCAAGCGTCCGCCAGCTTCCATTACCTCGGCCAGAGCCTCGGCTGACATGCAGGTTCCCCTTTTCCTGGCGTCAGACCCGGTGGCAAATAGCACCTGCCGGTATATCGCTTGGGTATCTTTCCAGTTAGAATTCTCCATGACTACGCAGAGACCACTTTGTGCAGCCTTATCTCCGGCCACGGCCTCGGCATAACCACAGAATCGATAATCTTTGGGATCGGCCACCAATCCGGCTCGAACGCAGTTGAGATCGATATAGGCGGACATGGTCTGCAAGGCCCGGCCAGATTCCACCAAAACGCTTTTAAAACGTTCCGACCACAAGGTGCCATACCGGCGATGACTTCGATTGAACCAGATGGAGAAGCGTTGTTTCACAAGCTTCATGTAGGCGGAGACGTCTCCCATGAGTTTTAGCTGCCGTTCACGCCAGAATTCGGCTTCAGGCCCACCGGTTTTCAATTGCTGCTTTATAACTTCCAACCGCGCGGTCTGATACATGGTCGGCTTGGGATACATCCGCTCGTAGCGGCGCAACAGTTCCTCATCGCTGGGCACATGCTTCTGCGGCACCCGCACCAGCACATGGAAATGA
>DASYOA010000259.1:0-1887 GCA_036008265.1 Opitutaceae bacterium | reverse complement strand
CGGTGCAGGCGGCGCGAATGTGTTTCAGGTAGTCGGGCACCGTGGGAACGAAGCCGACATTGCCCATGTAAGGTTCGACGATGACCGCGGCGATTTCCCCCGGGTATCGGGCGAAGGCCATGGCGAGCGCGGCATGTTCGTTGAACGGCAGCACGATGGTTTCCTCGGTGAACGCATCGGGCACGCCGGCGCTGTCGGGATGGCCGTGCGTGAGCGCGCCGGAACCGGCCTTGACCAGCAGCGAGTCGGAGTGGCCGTGGTAGCAGCCGGAAAACTTGACGATTTTATCGCGGCCGGTGAATCCGCGTGCGAGGCGGATGGCCGACATGGTGGCCTCGGTGCCGCTGTTGCACATACGCACTTTCTCGATCGACGGCACGAAGTTCGTGATGAGCTCGGCCATCTCGACCTCGTAGGAATTGGGCGTGCCGAACGACGTGCCGTTTTCCAGCGCGGCGGCGATGGCGGCCTTGATCTGCGGATGGTTGTGCCCGTGGATGGCCGGGCCCCAGGTGCAGACAAAGTCGATCAACTCGCGGTCGTCGGCCGTGACCAGCGTCGCGCCGCGGGCGGCCTTGACGAAGAACGGCGTGCCGCCGACGGAGCGGAAGGCGCGGACGGGGGAATTGACGCCGCCGGGCCTGAGCTGCAGCGCCCGGGCGAAGAGTTGGTCGGAGATGGGTGAAGGCATTTTTTTGGGACCACTGATTTTTAACCACTAATCGACACTAATAGAGTCAGAGGACGAGGCGTTTCCATTGGAGGATGGAAGGCATTTTTTAACCACTGATGAACACTTATGGACACTGATGAGAGAGGACGAGCGGTCAGCGCAGACGGCGACGCCAGTCGAGCTTGGGATAGGCGCCAAAATTGACAACATATCCCACCTGTCGGTTAGTCGCTTTTAGATAATTGAGGAGCTGGGCCTCATGCTCTGGAAGCAATGCTTTCACAGCTTTTATCTCGACGATGATTTTATCAATCACAAGGAGATCGGCCTGATATTGCTTCCGCAATTGGTGCCCTTTGTAGAAAATCGGCAGTTTGGGTTGGGCGATGAAGGGAATGCCGCGTTCAGTGAGTTCGATTTCGGTGCTCTCCTGATAAACATCGAAGCAAGCGCCAATGAGCGCATAGCCATCTGCATCGTGTTCGGATGGGATTGGATCATCAGGATGAGTGCGCATAAGTGTTCATCAGTGGTTAAAAAACTCACTCACATTATAGCGCGATTTAGCGACGGTTCGTGGTTTATTTCAGCTTATGTATTTTTGCACGATGGGAATGCGGCGGCCGATGCCGAAGGCGAGGGGAGTGATGCGCAGGCCGGGGGCGGCCTGCTTGCGTTTGTATTCGTTCAAATCGACTTTGCGCACGACGTCGTTGACGACGGCTTCGGCAAAGCCCTGCGCGACGAGGTCGCGGCGCGAGAGGCCTTCCTCGACGTAGCCGCGAAGGATGGTGTCGAGCAGGTCGTAGGGCGGCAGGCTGTCCTGGTCGGTCTGGTCGGGGCGCAGTTCGGCGCTGGGCGGTTTGTCGATGCTCGATTGCGGGATGGGCGGCCGCCGGCCGTCGCGGCGAGCGTCGTCGTTGATCCAGCGGGCGAGGGCGTAAACCTGCGTCTTGAACACGTCGCTGATGACGGCGAGGCCGCCGGCCATGTCGCCGTAAAGCGTGCAATAACCGACGGCGACCTCGCTTTTGTTGCCGGTGGTGAGGAGCAGCGCGCCGAATTTGTTCGAGAGCGCCATCATGAGCACGCCGCGCACGCGGGCCTGGATGTTTTCCTCGGTGACGTCGCGCGGGAGACCGGTGAAGATGGGCGCGAGCGCGGCCTCGCACGCGGCCACCGCCTCGGCAATCGCGATGGTCTCGAAGCGGACG
>DASYOA010000258.1:0-4876 GCA_036008265.1 Opitutaceae bacterium | reverse complement strand
CTCGACAGCGATGCGGACGTGCTGGGCCGCCGGCTCACGCCGGCGCAGGTCACCGCGGTGAGAAAGATCCTGCGCCGCCGCGTGCGCGATCGCGTGCCCGCGGCCTCCCTGACGCGCGAGGCTTTTCTCGGCGGGCACCGCTTTTACGTGGACGAGCGCGTCATCATCCCGCGTTCGTATTTCTTGGAAATCCTGCCGTCGCAACTCGGCCCCTTCGTGCCCGATGCAAAAAAGGTTCTCCGCGCGGCCGATGTCTGCACCGGCTCGGGCTGCCTCGCCATTCTGCTCGCGCATTATTTCCCCAAAGCGTGTGTGGACGCCATCGATCTTTCCGCCGATGCGCTGGCCGTGGCAAAGATCAACGTTCGTGCGCACCGCCTTGCGCGCCGCGTGAAACTTTTTCAAAGCGACGTCTTCGACGAGGTGCCGCTCTCTCTCTACGATGTGATTTTGAGCAACCCGCCTTACGTGCCGACGCGCGAGCTGCGCGGCCTGGCACCCGAGTTCAAGCAGGAGCCGAGCCTCGCCCTCGACGGCGGCGCCGATGGGCTGGCGATCATCCGTAAACTTTTGCGCCAGGCGCGCGACCGCCTGGCACCGGGAGGGGTCGTGCTGCTCGAGGTCGGCGGCCTGCGGGCGGCGATGCAGCGCGAATTCGCCGCGCTCGCGCCGCACTGGTTCCATTCGGCGGACGGCGAGGATTGCTGCTGCGCGATCCGCGCGGAGAAGTTGCTGGGGTAGGGCGATACTAAATCGTTCTCGTTCTCATACTCATTCTCGTACTCAAACCCCAAAAATCGATAATGAGTACGAGTACGAGAAAGAGAACGATTTGGATCCCTACTGCGTCAGGTCGTAGAGCGCGTAACCGGCGAGGAAGTTGGGGCGAAAGTGGCAGGAGGTTTTCCAGTCTCCTCTCAGGTGCACGCGACGGGTGATGCGGATATTTTTGATGGCGCAGAAATGCTCGAAGTCAGTGATGCTGGCCGGATTCGACGGGCGGCTCTCGAACCACTCAGTGGTGTAAACGGCGTTGCGGGGCTTGCGGCCGCGCAGGAGCGTGGTGAGGCGGTTTTTCCAAAAGCCGTGATTGACGAATCCAACCGTGAGCGCACGACCAACGCGCAGCGCCTCGGCGATGACGGCGGCGGGGTTGGGCAGTTCCTCGAGCGTGCGCGAGCAAATGACGCGGTCGAAATGCTTTTCCGGGAACGCGCGCATGAATTCCAGCATGTCGCCCTGGTAGGCGAGGGCGCCGAGGCGCACACAGGCGGCGATTTTGTCGAAATCGAGGTCCACGCCGACGGCGAACGCGTCCTTGCTCTGCGTGAGGAAGTCGAGCAGCACGCCGCGGCCGCAGCCGAGGTCGAGCACGCGGCTGCGGGGCTCGACCCAGTCGGCGATGATCTGCATGTCCACGGTGCGTTTGATGGCGGGCTTGGTCATGGGATCAGGCTTTCTCCAAAAATCCGCGCACGAGGTCGTAGAGTTGCGGCGACTCGAGCAGGAACGAGTCGTGGCCGAGGTCGGTGGTGAGCTCGGCGTAACTGGCGCGTTTCCCGGCGCGCAGGAGCGCGAGGACGACCTCGCGGTTTTGCTCGGGCGGGAAGAGCCAGTCGCTGGTGAAACCGACGCAAAGCGTCTCGGCCTGCATCGGCGCGAAGGCCTGTTCGAGCGAGCCGTGGGCGGCGGCGAGGTCGAAATGATCGAGCGCGCGCGTGATGTAGAGATACGAATTGGCGTCGAACCGGTTGATGAAGCTCTCGCCCTGGTGGCGGAGATAGCTTTCCACCTCGAATTGCACGTCGAAGTTGTAGGCACCGGCGGCGGCGGTTTCTTTTTTGCGCCGGCCGAATTTGCGATCCATCGACGCGTCGCTGAGGTAGGTGATGTGCGCCATCATGCGGGCGATGGCGAGGCCGACGCGCGGACCGCCGTCGCGCGGATAGTCGCCATGATTCCAGGCGGGATCCTGCATGATGGCCTGGCGTCCGACTTCGTTGAAGGCGATGGCCTGGGCGCTTTCGCGCGCGGTGGTGGCCATCGGCAGGATTTTTTTCACGAAGCCGGGAAACTCAATGGGCCACTGGAGCACCTGCATGCCGCCCATCGAGCCGCCGGTGATGGCGTAGAGCGAGGCGAGGCCGAGGTGGTCGCAGAGCAGTTTTTGCGCGCGCACCATGTCGCGGATGGTGACAAAAGGGAAAGCGATGCCGAAAGGCCGGCCGGTGCGCGGGTCGATCGAGGACGGCCCGGTGGAGCCCTGGCAGCCGCCGAGGCAGTTGATGCAGAGGACAAAAAACTTATTCGTGTCCACGGCCTTGCCGGGGCCGATGAGGTTGTTCCACCAACCAGGCTTGCGGTCGTCGGGCGAATAAATACCGGCGCAGTGGTGGTCGCCGCTGAGCGCGTGGCAGATGAGGATGGTGTTGTCGCGCGCGGCGTTGAGCCGGCCGTAGGTTTCGTAGCGCAGGGTAAAACCGGGGAGAACCTGGCCGCTCTCAAAGGTGAAGGGCGCGGAGCAGACGAAATCATGCGGCCCAACGAGGCCGACCTCGCCGGGCACGGCGGGGGCAGCGGAGGCGAGGGCAGGGATTTCTGCTTCGTTCATGGACGAAAGTGCAACACAGAGGAAGCCGGGGAAGCAAGAAGCCTTGAACGCCCAACATCGAACATCGAACGCCCAGCGTTCAACGCAAACCATTCAGGAAACAGAGCGGCAACAATGGAAACACTCTTCGCCGAGTCTGACTTCGATGTTGGATGTTCAATGTTGGATGTTGGGCGTTCAAATCATGACGCGTGCGCGGCCTCGCTGAGGGCGTCGTCCATTTCCTCGTTGGAAAAAACGTTCTGCACGTCGTCGTCGTCCTCGAGTGCCTCGTGGAGTTTCGCCAGCGTCTTTGCGGTGCCGAGGTCGGTGACGGGCGTGTGGGAAGAGGGGATGTAGGCGATTTCGGCGCTGTCGGGTTTGATGCCTTTTTTCTCGAGGGCGTGGCTGACGGCGTCGAAGGCTTTGATCGGGCAGCGGATTTCGTAGCCTTGTTCGGTCGAGAGCATGTCGTCGGCGCCGGCTTCGAGGGCGAGTTCCATGAGGGCGTCTTCGTTGGCCTTTTCACGGGCGATGAGAAACTGGCCGAGGTGCTGGAATTGGAAGGCCACGGCGCCCGCACCGCCCATGTTGCCGCCAAACTTGGTAAAAATGGAACGGATGCCGGAGGCGGCGCGGTTTTTGTTGTCGGTCGTGACTTGCACGATCATGGCGACGCCGCCGGGGCCGTAGCCCTCGTAGATGAATTCCTCGTAAACGACGCCGGGCAGGGCGCCGGTGCCTTTTTTGATGGCCCGGTCGACGTTATCGGCGGGCATGTTGACCTCGCGCGCCTTCATCAAAAGGGTGCGCAGGCGCGGATTCATCCCCGGGTCGCCGCCGCCGGACTTGGCGACAATGGTGATCTCGCGCGAGAGACGGGAGAAAATCTTGCCCTTGCGCGAGTCGGTGACGGCTTTGGCGCGTTTGACTTTAGCCCATTTATTATGGCCGGCCATGGTGGGGAAAGACTGAAGGGCTGAATAGCTGAAAGACTGAAAATGTCGGTGAACGATGGTTCATGATTGGCCAGAGTCGGCAGCTGAATTTTTCAGCCTTTCAGTTCTTCAGCCCTTCAGCTTTTTATTCGCGGGTGTGACGTTTCTTATCGGCTTGCCGCCGGGTTTTCCGCCGGGCGCGTGGGTGGGGTCGCCGTCGTCCTTCATCCGGTTGATGAGGATTTGCTGGCCGATAGTAAACAAGCTGTTGATGGTCGAGTAAAGCGAGAGCGCGCAGGAATAATTATAGCAAAAAACCACGTACATGAGCGGCATGAAGCGCATCATGGTGGCCTGGGTTTTGTCCATCGCGGCGGTTTGCGGTACGAGGAACATCTGGCTCATCATGGTGGCACCCATCAAGAGCGGCAGGATGTTGATGGAAAAGCCGCCGAGATGGGCGATCGTGTCCGGCGCGGCGAGATCGTGAACCCAAAGAAACGGCGCGAGGCGCAGTTCCGACGCACTGCGCAGCATGGCAAAAAAGCCGAAGAAAAATGGCAATTGGATGAACATGGGCAGGCAGCCGCCCAGCGGGTTGACCTTGTGCTCCTTGAACAGGGCGAGCTGGCCCTCGTTGAGCTTCTGGGGGTTGTCCTTGTATTTTTCACGCAAGGCCTTGAGCAAGGGCTGGATTTTCTGCATGCGCCGGGCCGAGCGCGCCATGGCAAACGAGAAGGGCAGGAAAATGGTTTTGATGGCCAGGGTGGTGATGATGATGGCAAAGCCCCAATTGTGCACCCAGCCGTTCACCCAGGTCATGATCCTGAGCAGGAGTTCGCTGAAAAATTTAAAGAAACCGAACTGCATGACCTTGTCCTGGTCGTGCTTGAACACGTCGGAGTTCGCGAGGCGCTTGTATTCCTTTGGACCGACGTAGAAATCCATCCCTAGCTGCGTCTCGCCATTCGGCGCGAGGGGCTTTACGTCAAAGCGCGTACCGCCGGCGATGCCGATGTTGGGAGTTGTCGAGTCCGGGAACGGCGGCAGCTCGATGCGGCGCGTGACGAGGCCGGTGCCAGGCTCATCGGGCGTAAGGATGCAGGTGAAAAACTGATTTTGCACCGAAGCCCAGACGATGGACGAGGTCGTCTCGACGAATGGCAACGGGTCGCTTCGGCCCAAGCCAAAGAAGCCATTGCCGCCTTGAAGCTTGGCCCGCGCAATGAAATTGACGTTGCTGCCGTCGGAATAATCGGTGTCGAGGTAGTAACCGAGGTCGCGGAAATTGACGGGAGCAGCCGTGCCGAGGCTCAACGTGAGACGCGGCAGCGGTGTTGTCTCAGCG
>DASYOA010000257.1:0-4143 GCA_036008265.1 Opitutaceae bacterium | reverse complement strand
ATGCCCGTCGTCCTCGACTACGAACCGCTCGTCCTGCTGCCCCACACCGGCGCGCCCGCGCCGCTCACGCCGATCCAGGAGGACATCCTCGAGCTGAAGCGCGCGCGCAACGCCGTCATCCTCGCGCACAATTACCAGATCGAATCCATCCAGCGCGTGGCCGACTACGTGGGCGACTCGCTCGGCCTCTCCTACCAGGCCCAGGCGGCGAAGTCCGATGTGATCCTTTTCTGCGGCGTACACTTCATGGCCGAAACGGCGAAGATCGTAAATCCCGGGCGCACCGTGCTCCTGCCCGACCTCAACGCCGGCTGCTCGCTCTCCGACTCCTGCCCGGCCGAGCGGCTCGCCGCCTACCAGGCCGCCCACCCCGAGGTTTACACCGTGGCCTACATCAACTGCTCCGCCGGCGTGAAAGCGCTCAGCGATGTCATCTGCACGAGCGGCAACGCCGTGAAAATCGTCAACCGCGTGCCGGCTGGTCGCGAGATCCTCTTCGTGCCCGACCAGAACCTCGGCCAGTGGGTCGCGCAAAAAACCGGCCGCAAGATGCAGCTCTGGCCGGGCAGTTGCTACGCGCACGTGCAGTTCACCGTGCAGGCGCTGGAAAGAATCCGACTGAAGTTTCCCGGCGCGCCCATTGTCGCCCACCCCGAGTGCGTACAGGCCGTGCGCGACATCGCCGACGAGGTGTGCAGCACGGAAATGATGGTGAAATTTTCCCGCGGAAATCCGGCCAAACAGATTATTGTCGCGACGGAAAGCGGCATGCTCCACCGCCTGCGCCGCGAGGTGCCGGACAAGACGTTCATCGCCGGGCCGACTGATACCTGCGCCTGCAACGACTGCCGGTTCATGAAAATGAACACCATCGAAAAAGTCCGCGACGCGCTGAAAAATCTTTCGCCCGAAGTCGATGTGCCCGAGCCGGTGCGCAGCCGCGCCCTCGGGCCGATCCAGCGGATGCTCGAGTGGAGCAAGGGCTGAAAAAGGTAGGGCGGATTATCCCTAATCCGCTGAACTTTACCCGTTGGTTTTACGGCGGCGCGTTAAGGATAACGCGCCCTACCCCGCCAATGATCCAATCGCGCGGTTCAAAACCTACTCGTGGGCAAGCGCGAGTTAAGCGGAGATGATACCTAAGAACTTTCCGCGGGGGCAGAAGAGGGGCTGGCATGCGCAGTGCTGTTGTCTGTTTGGCAATAAAATTGCCTTACAGACATCATGCACAACCTCCACGACCCCATTAAAACCCAACTGACGTCCTTTGGCGCCAGACTGAAAGAACTCCGCATCGAACAAGGTTGGACGCTCGAGCAACTGGCCAGTTGCAGCGGGCTTTCCAAACCCTTCCTTTCGCGCCTCGAATCGGGCGATCGCCAGGCCTCGATCGCGGCCGCCCTCACGCTGGCGCGTATCTTCAAGGTCTCCCTGGATTTTCTTTTTGAAAGTCCGCTGGCGTCCGAGCCTTGCCTCGTCATCCGCGCCAAAGACACGGTCACGCGACGGGCGAACGGGCTCACTTATGCCGCGCTGTCCAATCCCGATCGCCTGCTCAGCTTGCAGCCCGTGCTGGTGACCGTGCCGGCGGATCGGCCGGGCACCGAGCATTTCCAACACGATGGTGAAGAGTGGATCCACGTCCTCACGGGCCGACTGACGCTCTCGCTCGCGGGTGATACCTACGACTTGAAGCCGGGCGATTCCGCCCATTTCGACTCACGTTTGCCGCACCGGCTGATCCCACGGGGCGGCCGGGACGTGAAAGTATTACTCGTCGCCAGCCCGTCGGTGCGCCCGGGCGTTCCCGTCCGGCCAGCGCGCCGCCCGGGTCTGCCCAGGCCCTGACAAACTGCTACTCATCAATTTCCGCAAAGGCTCCACCTCGCTCAAATCTCCAAGACCCCCGGTTCATTCTCGTTTCGCACCACAATGTAACAATCAAGGTAAAGGCCATCATGAACCAGATATCAGATACACTATCGGGGTCTCCGAGCCCTAGTCTTAAGCCCAAAGTCCTCAACTTCGTGGAGCTCCTGGCGCAGAATATCGCCATGATATCCCCGACCATGACCGCGGCGTTGATCGTGCCGCTCATGTTTTCCAATTCGGGAAACATGAGCTGGCTCTCCTACGCCGTCGCGACCGTCATGCTCTTGTTCGTCGCCTACAACCTGAACCAATTCGCCAAGCGCGGCGCAGGCACGGGATCGATGTACAGCTACACCTGCTCCGGCTTGGGCGCAGGCGCTGGTTCGATGTGCGGCTGGTGCCTGGTCTGGGCCTACCTCTTCATCGGGATCGCAGGTACCACCGGCTTCACAATTTTTGCCGACACGCTTCTCCAAATGGTTCACATCCACGCTCCGCCCGAATTGCTGTTCGCGCTCTGCGTGGGCGGTTGTTTTTACATCGGTTATCAGGATATCAAGATCTCAACGCTGGTTTCGCTCGTGCTCGAGGGAATCTCCGTCCTGTTCATCTTGATCCTTGCTTTCATTGTTCTCGGCAAAACCCAATTCACCCCCGATCCAGCGCAGTTCGCCTTTAAGAGCGTCACCCTGTCGAGCCTCGGTCTCGGAATCGTGGTCGCCATCTTCAGCTTGGTCGGGTTCGAGAGTTCGACCGCCTTTGGCGATGAAGCCAAGGATCCGCTGAAAACTATCCCACGTTCCATCAATTGGAGCCTGATCGTCACCGGCCTGTTCTTCGTCTTCATCACCTATGTCGAGGTGCTGGGCACGCACGGCTACAGCCAAACGCTCGACCAGCTCGGCGCTCCCCTCAACACGCTCGCCGAACGGTACGGCGTCAGCGCCTTCGCGCCGGTCGTATCGGCGGGAGCGATGTTAAGCTTCTTCGCCCTCGCGATGGCCTGCATCAATTCGGGCGCCCGCGTCATGTTCGCGATGGGCCGGCACGACTTTTTCCCCAAGTCGACCAGCGCGGTCCACAGAGTGCATGAAACTCCGCATGTCGCGCTCGCCGTCATGGGCATCCTGGTGGTTGGGGTCGCGACGGTATGCAAAATGAAACACTTTGGCATGGAGGTGCTCGATATTTTCAACGACGCGGGGACCATGGGTGCATTTGGGTTTCTCGGCGCCTACTTCCTCGTTACCATCGCCGCGCCCGTTTTTCTCAAGAAGCGCAATGAAATGAAGGCCAAGGATGTCATTTTCTGTGTGGCTGGTGTCCTGTTGATGCTCATTCCCGCGGTGGGCAGCGTCTATCCCGTGCCGGCTCCGCCGCTGAACTATTACCCGTATGTCTTTCTCGGATATCTCTTCTTGGGCGGGCTCCGCTTGCTGCTCATGTACATTGCCAGGCCGGAGAGGCACCAGGCGATCAGTGCCGAGACGACAAAAGCTTTCTCGCAGGCTTGAGGCTGCCATGAGCCCACAAAATGTTGGCACCCTGGTCTCGATCCACCGCTATCCGGTGAAATCGATGATCGGGGAAGAGTTGAATACGTCGCGCGTGGGGCCAAAAGGGCTCCACGGCGACCGGCTTTTCGCGCTGGCCGACCCGGTGACGGGAAAAGTTGCCAGCGCGAAAAATCCCGCGAAGTGGCCCAACCTTTTCGATTTTCACGCCGCGTACGTCGATCCGGCTGACAACGGGCACAGCCCGCGGATTCGCATCACGCTGCCGAATGGTGAAGCGGTTCTCACGGATCATGAAGCCGTCGACGATTTGCTCTCGGCCTCCGTGGGCCGGCCGGTCCATCTTCTCGGCGTTGCTCCCGCGCGGAGTACGCTCGAGGAATATTGGCCGGACGTGGAAGGCCTGGCCAGGCGCGACGAAGTCACCGATGAGGCGATCCCGTCGGAAACTTTTTTCGACTGTGCCACCGTGCACCTTCTCACCACGGCCACCCTGGCCGAGCTTCGCCGGCTGCATCCCGGCGGTCAAATTGAAGCCCGCCGCTTCCGTCCGAACCTGGTGATCGACACGTTGCCGGACTTGACCGGGTTCGCCGAGGGCGCGTGGACGGACCGCGTCATTGCCATCGGCAGCGAGGTTCGACTCAAGGTGACGGGGCCTTGCGGCCGCTGCGTGATGACGACCCTGTCCCAAGGAGACCTCCCCAAGGATGTCGGGGTGCTGAGGACCGCGGCCAAATACAATCAAGCCCAGGTC
>DASYOA010000256.1:0-3285 GCA_036008265.1 Opitutaceae bacterium | reverse complement strand
CAGGCCTTCGCGCAGGATCGCCAGCGTGTGTTCGCGCGCCAGCCGGAGCCGGTGCGCTTCAGCGAGCGCGACCTCCTGGAAGCGCACCGTGTCGCCCGGTCGCAGTTGCGCGAGCAGCGGCAGGTCGACGGAAATCGCATGCGCGATCTTGGGATAACCACCCAGCGTCTGCGCATCGGCCATCAGCACGATGGGCTGGCCGTCGGGCGGCACCTGGATAGTGCCAGGCGCAACCGGTGACGAAACCAGTTCGCCCGCCGTGGTGCGGCGCTCCAGTTGCGGCCCGGTCAGCCGCAATCCCATGCGGTCGGAATGTGCTTCGACCATAAAAAGATGCTGGAAAAATTCTCCGGAAAACTCCCCCGCCTCCGCGCCGCGCACCACGCGCACGGTGGGCGAACGCGAGTAAGCTGGCCGAATTTCCGGCGCGATAAAATGGTGAAGCGCCGCGTCCGGACGCATCGTGTGCGCCTCGAGCACGCCGTGTTTCACTTTTAGTATATCGCCCGCGCGGAGCGCCCGGCCCTCGTGTCCGCCGAAGCCGCCGCGCAAGTCCGTGCCGCAGCCGCCGAGCACGCGCGGCACGTCGAGTCCGCCTGCCACCGCGAGATAGCCGCGGCAGCCCGCCCGGCATTTTTCCAGCGAGATTTCCCCGCCGGCACGCACGCGCACGAGCCGCCAGTCCGGCAGGTCGCCGAATTCGCCGCCGCAGAGCGCGATGAGCGCGTCGCCGGAAAACTTCAACCGCGGACCGGTGAGAGCAAACTCAAGCGCGGGGGCATTCCCGGCATTGCCGACCAGCAGGTTGGCCACCTGCAGGGCGAAGGCATCCACCGCGCCGCCCGGTGCCACGCCCTGCCGGCGGTGGCCGGGCCGGCCGAGGTCCTGCACGGTCGTCAGCAGGCCGGGATTTATGATTTGAATTTCAAGCATGTCTAATTGTCATTCCGAAACCCTGAGCAAACCGCGAAGCGATTGCGTGGAACGCATGGATGAACTGTTTCGCGCGGCAGCGCGGGTGGAGCGTGCCCTCCGGGCGCGCTCAGAGCGCGTCGGGACGACACGCTCCACCTCGGAAAGCTGAATTCGAACCGTAATTGGCATAAATTCATTGGCCTCGCAGCGCTGAATCTGGCTTTTGAAAAAGGGCGGCAAATTCCTCCTTTGAAATCGGCTGGAAGCGCACGCGGTCGCCGGGCTGCAGCAGTGCGGGTTCAGCTTCGTTTTCCGGACGGAAGAGCCTCAGCGGCGTGCGGCCGATGAGCTGCCAGCCACCGGGCGTGGCGAGCGGATACACGCCGGTCTGGGCACCGCCGATGCCGACCGAACCGGCCGGCACGCGCGTGCGGGGGGTGGCGCGGCGCGGGATGTGCAATTTTTCCGGCAAGCCGGCCAGATACGGAAAACCCGGCGCAAACCCAACCGCATGCACACGGTACTTCGCCCCGCTGTGCAGCGCGATGGTCGCGTCCTGGTCGAGACCCGTATGCGCGGCGACTTCAGCAAGATCCGGCCCAAAGTCGCCGCCATAGCAAACGGGAATGATCATTTCGCGCACCACGGATTTGTCCCTCCGGGGAATGGTCCTTGGCACGCGGGCGACGAGCTCGTTCCGCAGCGCATCCAGGCTGCCGATTTTTGCCGGGTCGTAGAACACCGCGACGGTAGTGAACGCCGGCACGATCTCGATCGTGCCAGGCAGGGGATTTCTTTCGAGCTCGCGCACCAGGGCCTGCACATGGAAGAGCGCGTCGTCGCCGATTTTTTCCGCCACTTCGACCACGAGCGCGCCATCGCCCAACGGGGTGATTTTCATCACCTGATTTTTTGTGCAGGCGCTGGAAAGGAGCAAACCGATTCGGCAAGCGGCCAGATTGAAAATGTAGGTCGGGCTTCACGCCCGAGACACGTCGGGGATAAACCCCGACCTACGACGATCCGCCTCACTTAACGAGCCGGATCGTCCAGAAATCCGAGGCGAGGTTGGGATCGGTCAAATACGCGTAGGGCAGCGTGAAGTAGCCTTGCTGGCCCCAGGCCGGGCCCCAGGAGTTGCGCACGATGAACTGCTGCGCGGTGTCGTCGTAGCCCACGGCCATGACGGCGTGGCCGCCGAGCGATTTCTCGCCCGAGGCGGGCATGGGCGCGTTGCCGGTCTTCGCGACGGCCGGCGACTCGAAGCTCTCGTAAACCGTAAAGCCAAACACGAAGGGATAACCCGAGGCGAGGCAGCCTTTGAACTGGCCCGGACTTTGCACGACGCGTTGGTAGGAAATGGCCTGGTTTTGCAGCGCATCCTTGAAAGCCTTGGCGGGCGGCTTGGCCGTAAACTCGGTGATGACGTAAGGCCACTCGGTTTCGGGGCAGACGCCCAGGCTGGCGATGCTCTTGATGCCATCGCGGATCTGGGCCCCGGAGTCGGAATTGACCGTGCCTTCGATGACGCGCTCATTGTAGTAAATGAAAAGGCGCGACGGCACAAAAACGTTGGGCAGGCTTTGCTTCATCTGCTCAAACTCGTGCGCAGCGCCGATGGAGTTGGCGGTGCAACTGCCAAGCTGGCCCTGGTCGTAAACCGGCGGACACTGCGGACGCAGATCGACTTTGGCGGGGAGTGCGGCGGCGACAGCCATCGGCGCGGCGTAAGTGAAGTCGCGATGGTCGGGCAGATCGGGAACCCAACCGTAATGTTTGATTTTGCGATTCATGAGCGTGGAGACTTGTTTGTTGAATAGGAATTAAGACGGAAACACAAAAGACAATGATTTGCGAAAGCATGTCAATGCGGGTTTTGCCGCTCCTTGATCCGGTGTTAGGGCGGGACCGATCGGCTCGTATCAAATTTCCAAGCAAGCTCTGTTTTTGCCTTTGATGGAGAAAATCCAACGACTCTTCGCGATCTTCCCTGTCCTTCGAAGCTTTCGCGTAGGAGGATGTTAAAAATAATCGATCGCAGTGCCGAGAGAACGGACGGCCCGTTCAACCTTCGCCGGGGGCGAGGCCGCGCTCGGTTTTCTGCGCGAAGGCCAGCATGTGCTTGAACTCCACGCTGCTGGCCTGCGGATGCTCGCGCAGCTTGGTGAGGGCCTGCGAGCGGTTGAGCCCGTCGCGATAAAGAATGCGGAAAATCTGTTTTACGCGATCGAGCTGCTCGTGGGTGAAGCCGTTGCGTTCAAGACCAACCTTGTTGATCATGCGCACCACCACGGGCGCACCGTCGCCCATGAAATACGGCGGCATGTCGTGCCGGAGCTTGGCGCCCGCCGCCAGCATGGAGTACGCGCC
>DASYOA010000255.1:0-3662 GCA_036008265.1 Opitutaceae bacterium | reverse complement strand
ATGTGATAGGCCAGCAGTTGCAGCGGCAGGACCGTGAGCAACGGTTGCAGGCATTCGAGCGTATCGGGAATGTAAATCACGTCGTCAGCCCGTTTTGCGATCTCGGTATCGCCTTCCGTGGCGACAGCGATGACGGGTCCTTTGCGCGCCTTCACTTCCTCAATGTTGGCCATGACCTTGTCATACACCGGGCCTTTCGGGCAGATGAACACCGACGGCGTACGCGGGTCGATGAGCGCGATCGGGCCGTGCTTCATTTCTGCGGCGGGATAGCCTTCGGCGTGGATGTACGAAATCTCTTTCAACTTCAACGCGCCTTCGAGCGCGACGGGGAAGTTGGACTGCCGGCCGAGGAACAGGAAGCTGTTGGCATCGCAATACTTCTTCGCGATGGCGGCAATGGCGTCGCTCTGTTTGAGCGCGCGCTCCATCTTGGAGGGAATCTCCTCCAGCCCGCGCATGATCTCCGCCCCGCGCGTGGACGCCAGATGGCGCATCCGTCCCATCAACACCGACAACAACGTCATGATCGTGACCTGCGACGTGAACGTCTTCGTCGCCGCCACGCCAATCTCGGGCCCGGCGTGCATGTACGTGCCGCCATCAACCTCGCGAGCAATAGTCGAGCCGACCACATTGATGATGCCGAGAGTCTTGTGGCCTTTCCGCCGCGATTCGCGCACCGCCGCCAGCGTATCGATCGTCTCGCCCGACTGGCTGATGACGAAGAACAGCGTGTTGCGGAAAAGCGGCATGTTCCGGTAGCGGAATTCCGAGGCGTAATCGACCTCGACCGAGACGCGGGCGAAACGCTCGATGAGATGTTCGGCCACGAGGCTGGCGTGCCAGGCGGAACCGCACGCGCAGAAAACGAAGCGGTCGATCCGGCTGAACTCCGTCGGCGTGAGGTTGAGGCCGCCGAAGTTGGCCGTGCTGCCGTCCTCGCTGAAGCGGCCGCGCATGGCGTTCTCGAGCGCCTGCGGCTGCTCAAAAATCTCCTTTTCCATGAAGTGCGCGTGGCTGCCGAGGTCGGCGTCCTCGACGGCCCAGGTGATTTTGTCCACGACCGGCGAGACGTCGGCCTGGTCGAGCGTGGTGATGGAAAAGTTGCGCGGGGTGAGGTGCACGAGCTCGCCGTCCTTGAGATAGACGACGTTTTGCGTGCGGCTGATCAGCGCGGAGGCGTCGCTCGCGATGATGTGCTCGCCGTCGCCCACGCCGAGGATGAGCGGCGAGCCCTTGCGCGCGCCGACAATTTGGTCAGGTGCCTCGGTGCAGAGGACGGCGATGCCGTAGGTGCCCTCGGTGTGGCGCAGGGTCTTGCGCACGCTTTCGAGGAAGCGGCTGTGGCCGTTGGTCCCGGCCGGCTCCTTCGCATAGTGGTAGGCCATGAGGTTGCAGAGCACCTCGGTGTCCGTCTCCGACTTGAACGTATAGCCCTTGGTGAGCAGGAATTTTTTGATGGCGGCGTAGTTTTCGATGACGCCGTTGTGGATGAGGGCCAGCTTGCCGTCGCTGCTGACGTGAGGGTGGGCGTTGGCTTCCGTCACGCCGCCGTGCGTGGCCCAGCGGGTGTGGCTGATGCCGGTGCTGCCGGTCAGCCGGTGCTGCGTGGCCTCCTTCACAAGGTTGTCCACGCGGCCGGTTTTTTTGACGACGGCAAAGCCACCGCCTTGTTGTACGGCGAGGCCGGCCGAGTCATAGCCCCGGTATTCGAGGCGTTTCAGGCCCTCGAGCAGGATGCTTGCCGCGTGTTGTTTTCCGACGTATCCGACGATGCCACACATAATTTTATTCTTTTGACTGGCGAAACTACTCGTGTCGACAAACGTCGTGCAAGCTTGCAAGCTAACTTTCCAACTTTGCGATGAATCACACCAAATCTGTCCTCGCCGTCATCATGGGCGGCGGCCGTGGCACCCGCCTCCACCCGCTCACGCAGGAGCGCTGCAAACCCGCTGTGCCGCTGGCCGGCAAATACCGGCTGGTGGACATCCCCATCAGCAACTGCCTGAACAGCGACATCAACCGCATTTTCCTGCTCACGCAGTTCAACACCGCCTCGCTGCACCGCCACGTGCAGAACGCCTTTCGCTTCGATCCCTTTGGCGGTGGCTTCGTCGACATCCTCGCGGCCGAGCAGACGCACAAGAGCGAGAACTGGTACCAAGGCACGGCCGACGCCGTGCGGCGCAATCTCATCCATTTCCGCACCTTTCCGCACGACCTCGTCCTGATCCTCTCCGGCGACCAGCTCTACCGGATGGATTTTCGCCGGATCATTGAGCAGCACATCGCCACCGGCGCGGATGTCACCGTCGCGGCCAAGCCCATCCCGATTTCCCAGGTCGAGGGCCTCGGTGTCATGCGCGTGGCCGACGACCTTTCCATCTCGCAGTTTGTCGAGAAGCCCAAGGATCCCGCCGTCATCGCCGGCCTCGCGCTTAGCGAGAAAATCGAACGCCGCCTCACCACGACGCCGGCTGGCGAGAAGCACTGCATGGCCTCGATGGGCATCTATGTTTTCAACCGGGATACGCTGGCCGCCTCGCTCGACAATACCATGAAAGATTTTGGCCGTGAGGTCATTCCGGGCCTGCTCGGCCGCGCCCGCCTGTTTTCCCACATTTTCGAAGGCTATTGGGAGGATATCGGCACGGTGCGCGCCTTTTACGAGGCCAACCTCGCCCTCGCGCAGCCGATGCCGCCCTTTAATTTTTTCCACGCCACCAAGCCCGTTTATACGTCGCTGCAGTTCCTGCCGCCGGCCAAGATCAACCGCTGCTCCCTCGACCACGTCATTGTCGGGGACGGTTCCATCCTCACCGCCAACACGCTCAAGCGCTGTGTCATCGGCATCCGCTCGTTTATCGGCGAAAACGCGCAGCTGGAGGACGTCGTCATGATGGGCGCCGACGCTTATCAAACCCCGGAGGAACTGACGGCCGACACGGCCGCCGGCCAACCCCATGTCGGCATCAGCAGGAATGCCCGCATTCAGAAGGCCATCATCGACAAGAACGCCCGCATTGGCGACGATGTGAAACTTTCACCGGAAGGCAAAGCCGACGGCAACTACGCCCACGGCATCGTCATCCGCGACGGCGTCCTTGTCGTGCCCAAAGGCGGGATCATCCCCAGCGGCACGGTGGTGTGAGGCAGAGCCGCGCAGTCAGTTTATGAGAATTGGGGGAATGAATAACGCAAATCCCTTGCTGGCCTTTTAGTTTGTCTGGAGTAAAAGCATAGGGTTTGTGGATGGATTCCATGATGAACAACCTTGTGAGAATTAATTTATTGAAGGTCGTCATCTGCTCCGTGGCGTTGGGGTGGGGCGTTTCGCCTGCCTCAGCCGACGTCCATCGGTACCTCTACGAGCTATCCACCCGGTCAGGCGATTATCTCTACGCCGGCGAAATACCGGCCGGCGCAAAGCCCCCGACCAAATGCGTCGATGTCACCACCGATGGCCTGGGCCGGGTCACGCAGGTTGTCCGGCAGGTGAACGGGAAGATGACTTCCGAGACGATCTATCAATTTGAGACTGACGCCAAGCTCCCTGTCGGCTTTGCCACCATTGCGGCCAATGGCGAAATGATCAGCCGGAATCGAATTCAACGCAACGCCAACGGAGATCGGATCCGGATCGACGAATTCACCAT
>DASYOA010000254.1:0-8671 GCA_036008265.1 Opitutaceae bacterium | reverse complement strand
CGGAACATGCCGCAGCGTTTGTTCTCCTGCACCTGAGGTCTGGATCAGCGTTCCCTCCGACTTGTCCGCGATGAGCGCCAGGGTTGGGCTGAGGTCGACGTCGCGGCGGAAGAGCCGGTCTGCGACCGGGACGAAGTTCTGTTTGGCGCCAATCCAACCGCGCAGGCTGAACCCGTCATCGTTGGCGGTTATTTTTTTGAGCCCGATGATGCGCAGCAAGGCCCGCATTCGCTCCATGCGGGGACTGACGGGCTCGTACCACCCGGCATAACTCTGTATCAGTTTTGACGATACAGCCACGGCGGGCGGCAACGCCGGCTTGGCCAGGTGCTGCGTGATATAGGCCTGGATCAGGTTGCTGATTTGACCGAAGGCTTTGCCATTCGACGAGTTGATCATGAAGACGTAGCCGATCCCGGCGTCGGGCAAATACGCCAGCTCGGTCAATCCGCCCCGCACCGCACCGTTGTGTCCGTGGTAGAGCCACCGGTTCTTTACCACGGTGTAATTGCTCAACCCGTAGCCCGTTTTCAATCCTTCGCGCGCCGCGTAGGTGGAGGTCGGTTCCTCCATGCGGTCGATCGCCTCGGGCGGCAGCAACTGGACACCGCCAAAGGAACCTCGATTCAGGTAGAACTGAACATAATTCGCCATCTCCTTGGCCGAGGCGTTGATGGCGCCGGCCGGCCGCTCAAGGATGTGCCAGTAAGGGTAGGGCGTCTGGCCGTCTTTGTGATAAAGTTTTGTCAGCCGGCTCTGGACTTCCGGCGTGTCCAAATAACTGGCCGTATCCATCCCCAACGGCTTGAACCAGTTTTGCTCCACATAAGCTTCAAACCGCTGGCCGGTGACTTTCTCCACCACGTAAGCCGCCGCGGCCGGCCCTGAATTCGAATACGAAAAGCGTGTGCCTGCTTTCCAGCGGGAAGTCCGCGATTTCGGATTGTAGGCCAAGCCTTCCTGAAGCGTCAGCTCCTTCGCGGGGTTGTAAGCGAACTCGCGGAGGGCGAGGTCATCCCAACCGGTCGTGTGTTCCAGCAGGTTCACGATGCGGATGGGGTCGGTTGCCTCCCACGGATTGGTGAATTCCAGATCGGGGGCCCGCGACTTCAACGTGTCCTGCAGGCTGAGCTTCCCTTCCAGTTGCAGTTTCAACACGGAAAGCGAAACGAAGCCTTTTGAAACCGAGCCGATGCGGAAAAGCGTCTCCGGCGTGACCGGTTTGTTGGCGGCCACGTCGGCCAGTCCGATTCCTGCCACCCACTCGGGTCCGTCGCGCTTGACGATCGCCACACCCATGCCGGGCACATGGGTTTCCTTCAGGATTTTTTCAATCTGGTGTCGTAATTCATCGGTGGTTTTTGGGGCTGGTGCTTTGTGCAGGCCGGCAAGTTCCTGATTTTGTCTCGAGAGCTGTCCGTGCTCTTTACAAACCAGCGCCAGGAGGACGATCACCGCGAGCGCGAGAAGGAGGATGAGGTAGTTTTTGGGGGATTTCATAGCAAGAGGAAGGGAGTGATGAAACTGGCTGCCGATTTCAGCTTGGGCGAAATGTTTCCGTTGGCCAAATCTTGGGGTGCAACGCCCGTTTTATGAATGAACTTTGTACGAGCGGTCATCGCAGTAGATGAGCGGTGAGGCTGATGGGTGGGGTCCGTTGGGTTGAGCCGTGGCGAAAAGCGTCGGCGAGCATAGTTTTAAAACAGCCTGTTAGGTTGAAATAAGACGCCGCCAATGTGCAAATGGAACCTCGGGGCGCGAGACGGAACTGATTACACAATGAGGACTTGTTTCCACTCGCGGGCTTGCCCCGGGTCAGGGAAAGTCTGAATAGCTGAAAAACTGAAAGGCTGAAACATATGGCTCGAAACCAAAGGCTGTTTTCTAACATGAATGCCTTGTTTCAGCCTTTCAGTTGTTCAGCCTTTCAGCCTTCCTCTTCCTTAATGCATATCCCCAAATGCCTGTATTTCGGACTCGCCACGCTGATGGCGGGTGCGGGGTTGCGTGCGCAAACGGCCTTGTCGGCCAAAACATCGGTGCCGCTGCTGATGGCAAACGAGGTGAGGCCGGAGCCGGCGGAACTGTTGATCCAGCAGCAGGCGGCACAGCATGCCCTGGAGCTGGGACTGCCGGCGGTGGCGGTGGAGATTTATCGCGGATTGCTGGCGGTGCCGGGGGGAGATCGCGCGGCGCTGACGCTTGCGTTGGCGACGGCTTTGCTCGACGACGGCCGCGCGGACGAAGTGGACGAGGCGGAGCAGGCTTTACAGGGGATCGTGGCGGAGCGCGGCGCGGCGTGGCATTTGCGCGCGGGGCTCATTGCCGCGGTGCGGAAGAATTTTGACGCGGCGCGGACCGAGGCCGCCGCCGTGAAACCGGAGGAGCTGGGGCCGGCCGACCTCGGGTGGTTTTATTTCCTGCAAGGCCAGCTCGCGGATGCGGCGGGCGATGGGCCGAAGGCGCAGGCCTTTTATGACCAGGCGGCGGGCGTGGCGGCGTCCGACCAGCAGCGCGCGCAATTCTTGCTGGCCCAGTACCAGGTTGAGCTGCGCAAGCCGTCCCCGGATCCCTCGCTGCCGGATAAACTGCGGAACAATGTGGACAAATATCAAGGCACGCTCACGGGCTACCTCTATGTGCGACAATATGCCGTGGTGCTCGACCTGACCGGAGACAAGAACGACGCGGTGTCGATTCTCAAGCAGCAGCTCCTGGCCTTGCCGCCATCGGCACAGGCGACGGCGGATGATTTTCGTTTGTTGCTCGGGTTGATTGCCGGGCCGGACACCGATTCGGGCCGGCAGGCACTGACGGAGCTTTTGCGCAGCGGCAGCGACCGCACCAGGCAACGCATCGCGCTGCAATTGCTGGGGCCCGCGGTGGCCCAACCCGGGGGCCTGCTTGACGAATTGATCGGCGTCACGCCGCCCCATCCGATCTTGGAAGACCTGCTGTTGTTCCGGGCGCAAGTAAACCTCACGGACAAAAGATACGGCCTAGCCGCGGCCGACGCGCTTCTGCTCCTGGCGAAATTTCCCGGCTCCACGCTCAAGCCCGCGGCGCTCGGTGTGCTGCTGGGCGTGGAGTGGGAACAGGGTCGCCCCCATCTGGCGGCGGATTATGCGATGAAGGCGCGCGCGGCCTTGCCCCCGGGCCAGATGCATGCCCAACTCGGCGTGATCGAGGCCGAGGCATGGTTTCAAGCGAAAGATTTTAGCAGCGCGGCCGATGCCTACGCGGCGGTTTTAAACGAGCGACCGGCGGGCGTGGACGCGGGCGCGCTGATTTTCCAGCGCGTGCAGGCGGAGATCGAGGCCGGGCGGCTCGACGCGGCGCAGGCCCTGATCGACCAGTTCACAGCCGACCCGGCCTTCGACGCGGTGAACCGCTGGCAGGCGGAGTGGAACCTGGCGCGCTCGCTCGAGGCGCATGGACAAATCGCGGTGGCGCTCGCGCGCGTCGCGAAGCTTTTGGGCGCGTCCGGGGCGGCGGCGCCGTCAGCGAACCTGCGCCTGCGCATGGCCTGGCTGCAGGCGCGGCTGGCGTTTGAGGCGGGGCAGCCGGAACAGGCGTTGAAGCTGGCCGGCGCGCTGGTCGATTCCCTCGCGGGCGCGGCCGGTGCGGGCGTATCGGCGGAATTGAAGACGCTGGTGGTCAGCGCGGAATTACTGCAGGAGGCCGGGGCGGATTTTGCGCTGCAGCGCACGGACGCAGCGTTGGGGTTGCTGAAAAAGCTGCGCACGGATTTCCCCCAGAGCGATGCGGCGGTGCAGAGCTATATCGTCGAGGCGAATTATTATGCGGACCACGACCGCCTGGTGGACGCGCAGGCGCTGCTGACCAAGCTGGCGGATGATTTTCACGGCAGCATTTACGCCCCCCAGGCGCTCTACCTGGCCGCGCTCAACGCCGAGCGGCGCGGACAGGACACCTATCTCGAGGATGCCGAGAAGCTGATCGAGCGCCTGGTGAGCGAGTATAAAAACGACCCCCTCGTGTTTTATGCGCGGTTGAAGCAGGGCGACATTTTCCGCAAGCTGAACGACTTTGGGCAGGCGCAGCAGGTTTACGAGTATTTGGTCAACAACTACGCCCAGCATGCCGACGTGCTGGTGGCGCAGATGGCGCTGGCCGACTGCCATAGCGCGCAGGCCGCGAACGACCCGGCGCACGCCGAAAGTGCGGCGACGATTTATGACAGTTTGGCGGAACGGCCGGATGCGCCCGCGGAACTGCGCATCGAGGCCGGCTACAAGTTCGGCCTTTCCCAGGCGCAGCGCGGCCAGGCGGCCGACGCGCAGAAAACCTGGTGGCGGCTGGTCGATGTTTTCCTGCGCGACCCGGCCAAGTCCGCCGACCTCGGCGCGACCGGCCCCTATTGGATGGGCCGCACGCTGCTCGCCTTGGGCGATTCGCTGGAGCAACAACAGGAAATGGACCAGGCGCGCGTGGCGTGGCAGCTCATCGTGAGTTACAACCTGCCCGGCGGGGCGCTCGCGCAGGAGCGGCTGACGCGTTACCTGCCGGCGGCGGCAACTGCAGGCAAATGATCAAACGACCAAAGGGCCAAATCCCAAAAAATCTGAAATTTGAAATCTGAAATCCCGCCGCGAGGCGGGGCTACCCGCCACTCGATGCTCGCTACTGACCTGACCAAATACTAACTACAAACTACCAATTACTTTATAGTCTGAATATGTCCGCATTTGATTTCAGTTTATTCGCCCGCGGCGGGCCCATGATGTGGATCCTGCTGCTGCTCGGCGTGGTCGGGCTGATGCTGTCCATCGAGCGCACGCTTTACCTGCATCGCGGGCAGATCCGCTCGACGTCGTTCGTCAACGGGATTAAAAATATCCTGGCCAAGCGCCGGTTGATCGAGGCGCTGACCGTGTGCGAGGAGACGCCCGGGCCGGTGGCCGCGGTGGTGAAGGCCGCGCTGCTGCATGCCAACGACGACGAGGCGAAGATGCGCTTTGCGGTGCAGGAGGCGGCGCTGGTGGAAATCCCGTCGCTCGAGCGGCGGCTGGGCACGATTGCCGCCATCGCCCAGGTGGCGCCGCTCGTTGGCCTGCTCGGGACGCTGCTGGGCATGATTGTGACGTTCCGGGCTTTCCTGCACGACTACGAGACGGCCAGCGCGCTGGCCGCGGGCCTGTGGCCGGCGTTGCTGAGCACGGTGGCCAGCCTGATGATCGGCATCCCGGCGCACCTGTCGCACCATTTTCTCACCGGGCGGGTGCGGGCGATCCTGCGCGACATGGAGTGGGCGGGAAATGAAATCATGCGGTATTTATTAATCGAATACAGAAAGCCGGTGGTGGAGGCGGCGGAGGCCAAGCCATGATCACCCGGCCCCTCGACCTGGCCTCGCGCCCGCGGCGGATGCCGCGGAACTTCGACGCGTTTTATTTTATTAATGCGGGCTTGATCGTGCTTTTCTTCCTGATGTTCGGATCGCGTTTCGTGCTGGCGCCGGGGCTGGGAGTGAGGCTGAACGGCGGGTTTGCCCTCCCGACCATGGAGGGCGCGCAAGCCAGCGCCGTCGCGACCAATGTCTTTATCAGCGTGCCGCGGTCGGGCGTGGCGCTGGTGGACGAGGGCATGATCACTTATACCCAGCTGGGCCGCTGGCTGCAGGCGCGCGCGAAGGAGCACAAGGCGCCGGTGCTGCTGATCCGCGCCGACGGGCGCGTGCCCATGCAGGACATCGCCCATATCGAGGCGCTGGCCACGGCGGCGGGTTTTGTTTATGTCCAGGTCGCGTTTGAGGAGTCGGCCGAGGGAAAATGAGCCATGGCCGAGGCACCGAAAGTTCCCGCCGGTGCGCCGCAGGGCAGGGGAGAGCGGCGCATCTGGCTGATCGCCGGTGCCGGGGCGCTGTTGGCGGTGATTTTTGTCCTGTGGCTGTTTTCCCGCTCGCCGGTGCCACCCCCGGCGACCGCGCTGCCGCGGCCTTTGCCGGTGGTGGGTTTGACCCGGCTTGATAGCGGGACGACAGATGAGGAGATGCGCGAGCAGGCCGAGTTATTTGATCCGACACCGCTATTTTTGCCGACACGGCAAAATGTCCAGCCGCAACACCTGCCGGTAGGTGCGGTCCGCGAGCCCGGGACGGCGTTTGCGGCATTTGAGCCGAAGTTGCTGTTTGACAAGGACACGCTGGCTTTGAGTTTTCCCGCGGCGGTGGCAACGCCCACCCGGCCGGTTGAGGCGCTTTCGGTTGGCACAACACCGCGGCCATTGCTGGGTTTGGGCCGGGTCGATCTCGCGGCGGAACCGCTGGCGATGAGGGGCGGGTTTGCCGAAGTGTCGGCGGCTGACACCGGCGAAACGGTGCTGGCACAGGCTTTGCCGGGGGCGGCGGCGCCGGCGGGGGATTGGGCGCCGCTGCAGTTTTTGGTCGGGGTGAACGCGATGGGGCTCGTCGGGCCGCCCCAGCTCATGCATAGCTCGGGCAACGAGGCGGTGGACGGGTATTTCCGGGCGTTTTTGGCGGGAAATTTCCGGCTGGGCGCGCGATTGCGGCCGGGTTTTTTCCACATCCGCATCGGCCCCTGAATCTTTTGTGTACAATGTGCAAAATTTCAGTTGACGGAGCGGAATGCGACATCCACGTTCTTAACTCTTTTTTCAATATTTTGACCTACCTAGGTCTGCCCAGATAGCTCAGTTGGCAGAGCACGTCCTTGGTAAGGACGAGGTCGCCGGTTCGAATCCGGTTCTGGGCTCCAGGTCAGCGTCGATGATTTCTCCGACGTTAAACAAGAAGTCACCCTAAATCACCTAATCAACTTCATCAACTCAACCGACTCAAACCCACATGGCTAAAGGTACATTCGAACGCAAGAAACCGCACGTGAACGTTGGCACAATCGGCCACGTTGACCACGGAAAAACCACGCTTACGACCGCGATTCTCGCGGTCCAGGCGCGCAAAGGCCTCGCCGAGGTCAAATCCTACGCGGATATTGCCAAAGGCGGCACCGTTCGCGATGCCTCGAAGATCGTCACGATCTCCGTCGCCCACGTGGAATATGAGTCGACCAAGCGCCACTACGCGCACGTTGACTGCCCCGGCCACGCCGATTTCGTGAAAAACATGATCACGGGTGCCGCCCAGATGGACGGTGCCATCCTCGTCGTCTCCGCCGCCGACGGCCCGATGCCGCAAACCCGTGAGCACATCCTGCTCGCCCGCCAGGTCGGCGTGCCGAAGATCGTCGTTTTCCTCAACAAGGTCGACCTCATCGACGACAAGGAGCTCCTCGACCTCGTCGAGATGGAGATCCGCGAACTCCTGACCAAGTATCAATTTCCCGGCGACACCGCCACCATCATCCGCGGCTCCGCCACGGCCGCCCTTGAAGGCAAGCCGGAAGGCGAAAAAGCCATCACCGACTTGATGGATGCCATCGACAAGGACATCCCGGAGCCCGTTCGCGAGAACGACAAGCCCTTCCTGATGTCGGTCGAAGACGTCTTCTCAATCACCGGTCGTGGCACGGTTGCCACTGGCCGTATCGAGCGTGGCGTGATCAAGGTCAACGACACCGTTGAAATCATCGGCCTCCGCGACACCACGACCTCCGTCGTGACCGGCATCGAAATGTTCCGTAAGCTGCTCGATAGCGGCCAGGCGGGCGACAACGTCGGCATCCTCCTCCGCGGTATTGAAAAAGAAGGCATCGAGCGCGGCCAGGTCCTCGCCATTCCGAAGACCATCACCCCGCACAAGAAGGCCAAGGCCGAGATTTACGTCCTCTCCAAGGAAGAGGGCGGCCGCCACACGCCGTTCTTCAACGGCTACCGTCCCCAGTTCTACTTCCGCACGACCGATGTGACCGGCATCATCAATCTGCCGAAGGGCGTCGAGATGATCATGCCTGGTGACAACATCAGCGTCGAAGTCGACCTGATCTGCCCGATCGCCATGGAAAAAACCCAGCGTTTTGCCATCCGCGAAGGCGGTCGCACCATCGGGGCCGGCCGTATCACCGAAATCATCGAGTAACCTTTTAACCCAAAACTATTCCGGCGAAACACGCCGAGGCTTCTGCACAAGGGCCTCGGCTGCGTCGTCTAAGAAACCAACACAGGGGTGTAGCTCAATTGGTAGAGTAGCGGTCTCCAAAACCGTCGGTTGGGGGTTCGAGTCCCTCCGCCCCTGCCAGCCAAGTCCATGAAAAATCCGTTCCGCAGCACACGTATCTTCTTCGGCGAAATGATCGGCGAGCTCAAAAAAGCTTCGTGGCCGTCCAAGCTGGAGCTGCGCGACTCCACCATCGTCGTCATCGTGGCCACGATCGTCCTCGGGCTTTTCACGAGCATTTGCGATTTTGCCCTCATTCAGGTTGTTAACCTCTTCACCGAGCTCGTGCGTTGAACCCCTTGCCCCCCATGACTGCAGAAACCTCCGTCCACGCCGGCGCCCAATGGTTCGCGCTTCACACGCTCTCCGGCCAGGAGAACAAGGTGAAGAACTACATTGAGAAATTCAAGAAGGCCGAGGAACTCGACGACCATATCTTCGAGGTGCTCCTGCCCACCGAGGTCGTCTCCGAGGTAAAAGCCGGCAAGAAATCCACCAAGGTTCGCAAGCTCTATCCCGGCTACGTCTTCATCCAGATGCGCCTCTACGAAGAGGGCCAGGTCATCAACAAGCCGT
>DASYOA010000253.1:0-2091 GCA_036008265.1 Opitutaceae bacterium | reverse complement strand
CATTTGCGCGTGGGTGATTACTACGCTGAGGGTCAAAAAGTGATGGGTGAATGGTTCGGACTGGGTGCCGAAAAGCTGGGACTAAAAGGCGCGGTGAAGGAGTCGGAGTTTCTGGCGTTGTGCGATGGATTGAACCCGGCGACAGGTCAGCGATTGACGGCGAGGATAAATTCCAAGCGCCGGGAAGACGGAAAGACCGTGGCGAATCGACGGGTATTTTATGACTTTACGTTGAGTCCGTCCAAGAGCGTGTCCGTGGTCGCGCTTTTGCGGGATGCCCGTATTATTGAGGTGCACAACCGTGCCGTGAGGCAGGCGATGACGGAGCTGGAAAAGCTCGCGGAAACACGGGTGCGGAAGTCGGGCCAATACGGGGATCGGGCAACGGGGAACCTTATCGGGGCGGCATTCCGGCACGACACCAGCCGGGAGCTCGACCCGCACCTGCACACCCATTGCGTGGTGCTCAACGCCACTTTTGACCCGGTGGAAAACCGCTGGAAGGCGGTCGAAGTCCAGGGAATGTATCGCGCCCAAAGGTTTGCCGAGAACCTTTATTACCACGAACTGGCCAAGGGTCTCCGGGCACTTGGTTACGAAATCGAGAACAACGCGCGCGATTTTGAAATCAAGGGTGTGCCGCGCAGCGTCATCATGCGGTTCTCCAAGCGTCATCAGCAAATTGATGCCGAGACGCAAAAACGGATCGAACGCGAAGGACTGCGCGGCGACGTGAAGGCGCTTCGCCGCCAGATGGCGGAAAACAAGCGCCAGCGGAAAATCAAGGATTCAACGGCGGATAGGTTGCGCCCGTATTGGGTAAAACAACTGTCGGCCGATGAAGCCGGGGCGCTGGCTTCAATCAAGCCGGCAGTGGCGATTTCCCGCCAGCCGACGGACGTTGCCGCCGTCGTCGCCTGGGCGGATGAACATCTGTTTGAGCGCCGGTCAGTCATCCGGGACTATGAATTGATGTCGGCGGCACTGGCGCGTGGTCGAGGAGAAGCTTTTGACCTCGCCGCTTTGCGCGAGGCCATTGAAAAACGCGACTACGTCCGTGAAGACGGCACACATAAGCTTACGTCACGCGACGCGATGCGCTGGGAACTGGGAGTTGTGATGGCCGCCCGTGACGGCCGTGGCCGACATGCGTCGTTCAACCCGGATTATCGATTGCCCTCAGCCTTGTCGGCGGAACAGGCAGTGGCTGTGAAACAGATTCTTGGAAGCGGGGATTTTATCACGTTATTTCGCGGTGGGGCTGGCACGGGCAAGAGTTTTGCTCTGAAAGAAGTTGAGCGCGGTCTGGTTGCGGGCAGACATCCGGTCGTGGTGCTGGCACCGCAGCGCCAGCAGGTGCAGGATTTGCAGGCCGATGGATTGCCGGCAGAAACCCTCGCCCGGTTTTTGGAAACGAAGCAGCTCCCGCGCGGCGCGGTCGTCATGGTGGATGAGGCAGGCCAGATCGGTGCGCGGCAGCTCTACCAATTGATCCTGGTGGTGCAGGCCAACCGTGGCCGGCTCATCCTGTCCGGCGACACCCGCCAGCATGGGGCCGTGCAGGCCTCGGATGCGCTGCGCTCCATCGAAAAATACAGCGGTTTGAAAGCGGCGGAGCTGAGGGAGATTCGGCGGCAAGACCCCGCGCGGGCAATATCAGAGGAAAAGCGCGTGTTCGTGGCAGCTTACCGCAACGCAGTCAAAGCGGCCTCATCCGGACGCATTGCCGAATCTTTCGATGGCTTGGATCGGCTGGGCTGCATCCGCGAGGTCGCGCCCGACGAGCGCCGCGCCGTGCTGGCCCGGGAATACCTCGCCAGCCTTGACCGCCACGAACGTGTGCTTGTCGTGGCCCAAACCTGGAACGAGGTGAACGGCGTAAACGAAGCGATCCGGGCGGAACTCAAAGCCTGCCGGCGGATCGGCTCTGGCGTCACATTGAAAAGATTGTAGATGGAGCGGTGGCACTCGTCGGTGACGATGAAATCGAACTTCTCGACGGGAACGACAGGGTTGTAGGCGACCTCACGGGTGCGCGTTATGCCAAGGGCAGCGGAAAGTTCCGCACCGGAGAGATCGTCCGCGCCTTCC
>DASYOA010000252.1:0-1830 GCA_036008265.1 Opitutaceae bacterium | reverse complement strand
CACGGCTGCAACTCCCATCGAACGACAGCCGATGCTAAAGTTGAAAGTCGCCAATTCTTAAAACAAAATGGAGAGCCTGAATGAATTTCCCGTCCCCGCGCCAGTTCTGCCGTCTTCGAACGCTCCTCCTCTCCTGTCTGGTCGCCTCGGCACCGAGCGCCGCTCAGCACCCGCCCGAAGGCCCAGCCGAAGACGGCACAAACCCCGCGCTCATAAAAATCGCCGGCGAAGCACTCGTCGACTCCCACGCCTTCGACTATTTAACCGAGCTAAGCGATGACATCGGCCCGCGCGTAACCGGTTCCCCTGCCGGCCAGCGCGCCATTGACTGGGGCCTCGCAAAGATGCGCGCCATCGGTCTTGAAAACGTCCACACAGAAAACTTTTCAGTGTGGCGCGGGTGGACGCGCGGCGTAGCGCAGGCCGAACTCCTCACCCCGATTCGCCGTCCTCTGCACAGCGACGCCATGGGTTGGACGGGTTCGACTCCGCCCGCGGGTGTGGACGCCCAAGTCCTCTCCGCCAATAATTTCGATTTTGATCACGAACTCAAAGACATGAAGCGCTTTTCCGGGAAAATTATTCTGATCGTTAGCGCAGGCGCTCCCACGAAAAGCGGTGACGCGATTTTCGTTCAGTTTGGAGACTTCCTGCGCGCCGCAGCCAAGGCGGGCGCCGTCGCCGTAATCGGTGGCCAGGGCGGTTTCGCCTCCGAGGGCATGAATTTGACGCACACCGGAATTCTCGGCTTTGCTGCGGACTTTTCCTTGCCGGTTTTGTCCATCACTGCCGAAGACCAGGGGCAACTCGAACGCGATCTCGCGGCCGGCAGGACCGTGCGCATGCACCTCAATGTGCAAAACACCTTCTCGGGCGGCCCCGCCGAAAGCGCCAACGTGGTCGGCGAAATTCGTGGCCGCGAGCACCCGGAAGAGATCTTCGTCGTCGGCGCGCACCTCGATTCCTGGGATCTTTCCGAAGGCGCCACGGACAATGGCATGGGCTCCGCCAGCGTGCTGGCTTCCGCGGAGGCTATTGTGCGCGCTGGAGTGAGGCCTCGCCGTACCATTCGCTTTGTGCTTTTCGCCGGAGAAGAACAAGGCTTGCTTGGCTCGTTCGCCTATGTCAAAACGCACCAATCCGAGATGGCCAACCACCTCGGCGACCTCATCCTCGATGAAGGCCAGGGCCCGGTCAAAGAACTCCAGCTCGGCGGCCGCGACGATCTTGTTCCAGCATTCCGCCCCTTCCTCGAGCAAATGGCCAACATTCACGCGGTCACGGTGAACGATAAAATTGAAATGGGCTCCGATACTGGCCCCTTTATCCTTGCCGGCCTCCCCGGAATCAACATGCAGCAGGATTCGCCGGACTACAAATATACCCATCATTCGGCAGCGGATGCCTTGGAGGCCGTCAAACCAGAAGTTTTGGCGCAAGACGCAACGCTTATGGCCCTAACCGCCTATTGGATCGCCGACCGTCCAGCCCGCCTCGCCAAACCCTGGCCCGCCGAAAAATCCGCCCAAGTCCTTCGCACCCAGAACCAGTACGAGATGCTTAAAGGCTTTAATTTGTGGCCTTTCGGCGATAAAGGTCTCCCGCCCAATCCATAAAAGCCGAAAATCGAAGTCCACAGACCCTGCTCGGCTGGGTGGCGGCGAATCAGCCAAGATCGCTCGATACCGTCTGTAGTTGATGAAATAGGACTTGACGTATAAATAACCCATTACCAGAGTTGGCTGGTTCAAAACGGCGTGGCAATTTCGGCTGGCTCATCCCGGTCTCTCTTGGATTCAACAGTTGTAAGTAACTGAAATCAAGGACTTT
>DASYOA010000251.1:0-3044 GCA_036008265.1 Opitutaceae bacterium | reverse complement strand
AGGCCGTTGCTATTGCGCCTGATCTTGCCCGCGGTCCTGGGATCGCTGTTAGGCTTTCTCGCGTTGGCGCTCGCTGTGCAGGACGAACCGACGTTCCCAACTCCGCTGCTGGCGATTTTCTCTCCCGGCCTCAAAATCGCGGAAATGGTCACGCCCGTAAAACACGAGTCGCTCGGCTCTACGTTCGGAGGCTTCCTCCGCGTGGCCATCGGCGTGAACGCCGGCCTGTACTTCTCCATTCTCGCTCTTGCCGGTTATGTGATCGAGCGACGGCTCTCCCGCTCAACCTAGGCCGAGCTGGCGCGTTCAGCTCTTGCGCGCCACAGCCAGAATATGCGCGCTTTGCCCAATGAGTGTTGGCTCGCGCTCCATCGCCCGAATGACGGTGAGTAACTTGCCGCGCGACTTAGGGTCGTTCCATTCTTTGTCGAAGTTGGGCAGCAGCCACCCGGGTCCTTCGAGGCCGTACAACTCGGTCGCCGCAAATCCCGCGTCGTCGATCTCGGCTCTGAGCTCATCGGGATGATGGAAAAACGCAGTCGTGAAATATTGAGGGTTGTTCGTCGGATTGCGGTGCTGTCCATTTTTCAAGTCCTGCTGCAGAATCTTGTAAAATTTTGGATCCCGGGCAAAGCCGCGAAACAATCCGTCGAACGCCGACGCAAATCGCGAAATGATCGCGGCAAATAGCAAGCCGCCGGGCTTCAGGGTGCGATGAGCCTCTGACAAAGCCGCGACGCGATCGGCGCGTTTCACCAGGTGGTACAACGGCCCCAGAAGTAACACGGTGGCCGCCGATGAATCCGCAAACTTTAAATCTCGCGCGTCGCCAACGCTGGCCTCGGCCAATGCCTTGCCGCTTCCATTTTCGAAAGCCGCTCGCGCTTGCTCCACGTGCAAAGGAACTGGATCGACCAGATGCACCGAGTGGCCAAGTTTTGCCAGCCACAACGCGTAGCGGCCCGGCCCTCCACCGATGTCCAGAATGAGCACCGGCTTTTTCGGAAGGTGCCGCGAGATGATTTCCTTTGTGCGAAAAAATTCCAGGCGCGCGTATTTTTCCAGGCGGTCGCGTTCTACGGCATCTTCGCCGTAGTGCTCCAGCATTTGGCCGGGCATCCTTGGGCTCTTGCGCACCTTGGTACTCATGGGAGCGAAAACTTTAGCCGATCTTTCGAGCATATTCAATTTGGGATGTTTGCAGTAGGATGCACCCGGCATTCGCGCGATCGCAAAAACACAGGGGGACACAGAATGGTCAGCAGAAGAGAATTTCTGGCGGCGACCGGCGCCGCCGTGACGGTATCGACGGTCGGGAACGCCGCGCTGCCAGCCAATGACCGTGCAGGTGTTGGGGGCGAAAAATCGGTGCGCCTGTTTCTCGCTGAAGACGACCTAAAACCTGCCACCTTCGATCGCTTGCCTCTGGAGTGGCACAAGCAGCGCGCCAAGAAGCTGCAAGACAAGCTCGCCGAAGACGGTAGCAACGGCATCCTGCTCACGGACCGCTGGAACATTATTTATTTTACGGGTCTCTGGCATACGACCACGGAACGCCTCGTGCAAGTTTTCCTGCCGAAGAACGGCGATCCTGTCTGGTTCAACGCCGCTTTAGATCGCGACCTGGTGAAAACCTGGTGGTACTCCGACGGCGAGATGTATTTCGATTGGCCTCATGCCGAAGGCGCTTTTCCCAACGATGGGAAAGTCCAGATGGGTCCGCAAGTGGATCTGTTTGAGTGGGTCCTGAAAGGCGTGAAAAAGCGAGGCTACGGCGACAAGAAACTCGTCGCTGACACGGAGCTCCGCCCTTCCTCTCAACGCAAAGTCGTCGCTATTCTCGGCCGGGAGATGGGTTCCGCCGAAGATGTGTGCTTGAAAATGCGCATCCTCAAAACGCCGGAAGAATTGGCGCTGACTCGCCGTGCCTACAACTACTTCAATCAGATGCACGCTGACGCGCGCGACTTGCTTCTGCAGCACGGCACGGACCTGACCGACTACGATATCGGCGCCGCCGCCACCAAATACGGCACCGACCTGGTGATGGCCGATATCAAGCGTGACGGCGCCCCGCACACCGCCGTAGGGATCGAAATCGAAGTGGACTGCCGTGTGGGCAAATCCACCGCGTATCCCCACCCCAATCAATTTCTCCACAACAAAATCACGCGCGGGCAAGCCATCCAGATCGAGGGCGGCGTAAACATCGCAGGCTGCGGCGGCGAACTTTACCGCGCCATGTTCATTCATCCCATTACCGATCAGATGAGAAAACTCTGGACGGTCAGCCGCGATTCCTGCCTGATCCAGAAAGAAGAGTCCGTAGCCGGCGTCACTGGCTCGACCGTGGCCTACAAAATCCACAAGCACCAGGTGCAGCAGGGCGTAGCTCCCTATATTTATCACCGGCCGGGGCACGGCCAAGGCTGGGAAGGCCATCAACCACCGTACCTGGCGCTGGGCGACTACACCATGCTGGAGCCTGGCATGTCGTTCTCTGTCGAGCCGGGCCTCTACGATCCCGAGCACGGCATCGGTGCAAATTTCTCCGACGCGTTCATCGTGGAGCCTCAAGGCCCCTCGCGCCAAATGTCGCGCCTGCCGTGGAGCGAAGACTGGTGCTTTGTCAAAATCTGACGCCCTACGGGCAACTGAGGGTTCGCCACGGCGCGCTGGGGCTCCCAGTCCCGCAACGCCGCCGCCGGGTACTCTCTCACCTGGCGTCGTGAATGCATCACGGGAGGCGGCGAACGCCGCTGCCAACGGACAAGGGCTGGGCGGCCTGTTCGAGTACAAGCTCAAGGACAAGGTGACGTTGAAGAAGAACCAGTCGGCCCTGGTACCGATCGCACAAACCGAGATCGAGGCGGAGAAAGTTTCGTTGTGGACCGGCACGTCCGGCTCCGGCCGGCCGTTGCGCGGCTTGTGGCTAAAAAATACCAGCCCGCTAACGCTGGACGGCGGAAGCTTCAGCGTGCTCGAGAACGAAGTGTTCGCGGGTGAAGGGCTGACCGATCCGATCAAGCCCGGCGAGCGGCGCA